>CAYXCT010000236.1:0-3255 GCA_964463435.1 uncultured bacterium
GCCCAAGGACATGGGCAAGGTGATGGGCGCGCTGATGCCCAAGGTGAAGGGCAAGGCCGACGGCGCGCTGGTGAACGCCGCGGTGAAGAAGGCGCTGGGCGCCTGACCCGCATGATTCCTGATGAGATCATCGACCGCGTGCGCGAAGCCACGGACATCGTTGAGATCATCGGCCAGAGCGTGGCCCTCAAGCGCTCAGGGGCCAACTTCAAGGGCCTCTGCCCCTTCCATCAAGAGAAGACCCCCAGCTTCACCGTGCATTCCGGCAAGCAGATCTACCGCTGCTTCGGGTGCGGGGCCGGGGGCAATGTCTTCAATTTCATCATGCAGCGCCAGGGGCTGGGCTTTGTGGAGGCGGTGCGGCAGCTGGCTGAGCGGGCCGGCATCGCCCTGCCCGAGGACGGCCAGGGCGCGGCAGAGGCCCAGGAGCGGGGCCGCCACCGCGAGCGCCTGCTGGACCTGCTGGACCAGGCCGCGGCCTGGTACCGGCGCCAGCTCAAAGAGGCGCCCGAGGCCAAGGAGGCCCGGCTCTATGCCAGCCAGCGCGGGCTGGGCGAGGAGGCCCAGCAGGCCTTCCGCCTGGGATACGCCCCGCGCGACGCGGGCACCCTCATCCGGGCGGCGGCCACCAAGGGCTGGGACGAAGCCCTGCTGATGGAGGCCGGCCTGCTCTCCAAGGGCGAGGACGGCCGCGTCTTTGCCCGCTTCCGCGGCCGGCTGATGTTCCCCATCAGCAGCCCAGCCGGCAAGGTGGTGGGCTTCGGCGGCCGCCTGCTGGGGCCGGGCGAGCCCAAGTACCTCAATTCGCCGGAGACCCTGGTCTTCAGCAAGGGCAGCCTGCTCTACGCCCTGCCCCAGGCCCGCGATGCCGTGATGCGGCGGCGCCAGGCAGTGCTGGTGGAGGGCTACATGGACGCCCTGGCCTGCCACCAGGCCGGGCTGCCCTTTGCCGTGGCCACCCTGGGCACCGCGCTGGGCGAGGCCCATGCCAAGCTGCTCAAGCGCTACGCCGATGAGGTGGTGCTGGTCTACGACAGCGACGCCGCCGGGGTGGCCGCCGCGCGCCGCGGCAGCGAGGTGCTGCTGGCCGGCGGGCTCTCGGTCAAGGTGCTCAGCGTGCCGGGGGCTAAGGACCCGGACGAGTTCCTCAAGGCCCGCGGCCGCCAGGCCTTTGAGCAGGCGCTGGCCCTGGCCCTCTCCGCGCCGGCCTTCTTCGTGCAGAGCTCGCTGGCTCAGCTGGGCGGGCTCGAGAAGGCTGACCTGCACGCCCGGGCCGGCATCTTGCAGGGCCTCTTCCCCCTGCTGGCCCTCTTCCCCACCGCGGTGGAGGCGGACGGCCATCTCCGCGAGGCGGCCCGCGCGCTGGGCTTTCCGGCCGAGAGCGCGCTGGCAGACTTTGCCAGCTACAAGGCTTCGCCCAGGGTAAGGCGCGAGGAGGCCAAGAAAAAAGCCGCCGAGGCGGCGCCTGCGGCGCAGCCAGCTCCCCCCCCCGGTTCCGCCGCCCCCCCCCTAGCGGCAGCCAAGCCCCAGGGCCGCGCCAGGCCCAACGCCCTGGCCAATGCCGAGCACGAGATCCTGCGCCTGCTGGTGGAGCGGCCCGACCTGGTGGCCGAAGCCCGCGCCAGCCTGGAGCAGCCGGGGTTCAGCGACCCGGCCCGGGAAGAAGCGGCCCAGCTCTTGTGGCGGCATCCGGGCCAGGCGGTGATGCAGATACAGATGGGCCAGGATGCCAGCGAGGCCGCCCGAGCCCTGCTGCTGGACCTGGCCATGGAGCAGCCGCATTATCAGCATGCCGAGGCAGCCCTGCCCCAATTGCTGGCGCGCCTGCAGCAAGAGCGGCTGAAGCGCCGCAAGGCCGAAGTGGACCAAGAATTGCGCCAGGAAGGCGAGCCCCAAGCCCAAGCCGAGAGGCTGGCTCTGGCCCGGGGCTTGGCTTTGGAGATCAACAAGCTGGACCGGCGCATCAAGTCGGGCCAATGAGAGCAGGACCCATGGAGAGCCGATGAGCATCAAGAAGAAGGCTGAAAAACCAAACGCTGCCAAGGCGGCCGCCGAGCCCATCAAGCCGGCAGGACCCAAAGGTGCGGCGCACGTGAGCAAGCTGGTGGCCCTGGGCAAGGAGAAGGGCTACCTCACCTACAAGGACGTCAACGAGGTGCTGCCGGACGAGGTGGTCTCCTCCGAGCAGATCGATGACGTGCTCACCATCCTGGGCGACTCGGGCATCGAGGTGGTGGACGACCAGAAGGATGCCGAGGGCAAGGAGAGCACCGGCAAGATCGTGGTCAGCCCCGACCTGCGCGCCGAGGAGGAGGCTGAGGCCAAGGAGGAGGAGGAGCCCGCCGAGCGCGAGGAGGCCCACGGCAGCGACGACCCCGTGCGCATGTACCTGCACGAGATGGGCCGCACCGCCCTGCTGACCCGCGAGCAGGAGGTGCGCCTGGCCAAGCGCATCGAGGCCGAGGAGATCAAGGTCGAGACCGTGCTCTTCTCCAGCGAGCTCTCCCGCCAGGCCGCGGTGGCCCTGGGCGAGAGCGCCGTCAAGCTCAAGCGCCTGCCCTCTGAGGTCATCAAGAACAACCTGGAAGGCGAGGTGCCGCTGGCGGCCGAGAAGGCCATGGCGGCCAAGGTCAAGAAGCACCTGGATGAGGCCAAGAAGGCGCAGAAGAAGCTGGAGGCCACCCGCAAGGACTTGGAGAAGGCCGCGGGCAAGGAGAACAAGCAGAAGGAGCTGGAGAAGAAGCGCGACGAGCTGGTCAAAAAGGTGGTGGAGGAGCTGCGCGCCATCGGCTTCAAGCCCAAGGAGGTCCAGCGCTTGAGCGCGGACTACAAGGGCTACCTGGAGCGCATCCGCCACATCGAGCGCGAGATCCAGAGCCTGGATTCCCAGCTGCCGGAGGCCGCCCGCCGCGAGGGGGGCATCGCCGCGCTGGCGGAGCGCTGCAAGAAGCCGGAGGACCGCCGCCGCGCCGAGCGCGAGCACAAGCTGCGCGGCGATGAGCTGGCGAGCCTCTTGGAGCAGCACGCCGAGAGCCTGGTCAAGATATCCAAGGTGGAGAAGGAGGCCCTGGCCAGCGCCTTTGAGATCAAGGCCATCTGCCTCAAGATCGATGAGGGCACCGAGGGGGCCTACCGCGCCCGCATGGAGCTGGTGGAGGCCAACCTGCGCCTGGTGGTCTCCATCGCCAAGAAGTACGCCAACCGCGGCCTGCAGTTCCTGGACCTCATCCAGGAGGGCAACATCGGCCTGATGCG
>CAYXCT010000237.1:0-3243 GCA_964463435.1 uncultured bacterium
ACCACCAGCCCCGGGCGGCCCGGGCCGGGCCGGTGCTGCGCGGCATTCAGCAGCTTGAGCAGCGCATGCCCATACAGGTAATCCAGGCAGTTGAGCAGCACCACCTTGCGCGCGCGGCGGCGGCGCAGCACCTTGAGCGGGGCGGCGCGCCCCTCATCGGGATGCAGCAGGGACTGGAGCAGGGGCTGGCCCAGCCAGGCCATGGCCTCCTGCGGGCCGGCCACCTGCCCGCGGCCCAAGTCCACGGCGTAGGGGAAGCAGAGGGCGTGCCCCGTGGGCAGGTCGGCAAGCGCCTGGGCTTGGCAGTCCTCGCAGGCGGCTTTGGCGCAGAGATGGATGCCCTGCCAGAGCAGGCCCAGGGGCTTGAGCCTGCCTGAGCAGCGCGGGCAGGGGGGCAGGGGCTGCCGCCCTAGAGGCGCCAAGGCGCCCCCAGGCCGCCGGTCACGAGGCATGCACGCCCTCCTTGCAGAGATGGAAGAGCCCGGTGCCGAAGCCCCGGGCGGCATCGTATTCCCCGCCCAGCTCGCGCCCGTAGATGTAGCGCTCCTGCACCAGGCGCAGGCCCGGCAGCAGCGAGAGCAGGTGGCCGCGGGTGAAGCAGCGGTGGGCGTTGAATTGCACATGGCTCACCGCGTCCACGGGCACCGAGAGGTAGAGCTGGCCGCCCGGCTTCAGCACCCGGCAGAGCTCCGCCAGGGCCTTCTCGCTGCCAAAGGGGTCCAGCGGGTCGCCATAGCGGCCCAAGCCGATGTGCTCGACCACGCAAAGCGAGGAGAGGCTGGGCAGGCTGTCGTCCGCGAAGGGCAAGGCCAGGATGCTGCCCTCGATGTAATCCAGGCCCGGCAGCGCCAGGTCCGGCTTGCGGATGTCGACAAAGGCCACCGGCAGGCTGCGCGAGAGCAGGGCCATGGACTTCACCGAGCTGCCCACATCCACGTGCCGCTCGGGCGCGGCCTCCAGGATGCGGCCCACGCCCCAGGCATCCTGGTAGAAATAGACGGGCTCCAGCGGGGTGGTCGCCGTGCGGTCGGTGAGGTAGGGCGAGCAGTCGCGCCAGCCCAGGCGGAAGGAGGGGTTGGCGCCCGCCCGGCGGTAGCGGCGGTAATCTTGCGCATAGCGCGCCAGCGGCGCCAGCAGCCGCCAGGGGCGGCCGCCGGACTGCTCAGCCAGGCAGCCAGCCAGCCGCCGCAGCGCGGGAATGCCGAGGGCACGGTAGGCGCGGCCCGCCCAGCGGCGCAGGGCCGTTCTCTTCCCGGGGTTCATGCCTTGCTCCTTGCCGGGCTGCGGGCCCCTCACTGCCACAGCGCCTTGGCCAGGCGCGTGAAGGTGAAGATGCCCTGCAGCATGGCCTTGAGGTTGGGGCGCATGGGCTTGTAGAGCAGGTCCATGCCGAAGATGGTCAGCGCAAAGCTGGCCATCATCGCGACCACCGATCCCATGGCCCCATAGCGGGGGATCAGCAGCAGGTTGAGGCCCACATTGAGGGCCGAGCCCACCAGGGCGCCGGCCATGGAATAGCGGAACCTGCCCTCCGCCGCGATGACGATGCCGCGGGCCACGCCAAAGGCGGTGAAGAAGCGGCTCCACACGAACAGGGCCAGGATGCCCTCCGCGCCCGAGAAGCGGGCCCCGTAGAGCAGCCATAGGACTGGCCGCGCGAACAGGCTGATGGGCAGCGCGATGGCCACGGTGATCCAGGTCATCAGCCGGTAGAGGTCCACCAGGCGCTTCTTGGCCAGAGCCGGGTCCTGGGTCCAGGTGATGGCGAGCGCCGGGAACAGCGAGGTGGTCAGCGCCACCGGGACGAAATTGAAGACCTCGGAGACCCGCACCGCCGCCGAGTACAGGCCGAGCTCATGATTGCCCAGCATCTGCCCCAGCAGCAGCTGGTCGATGCGCGCCTGGATGTAGATGGCAAAGCCATTGATCATCAAGGGCCAGCTCTCCGCCAGCAGCTGCGCCGCCAGCTTGAGCTCAGCGGCCCAGGCCCACAGGCGCTGGCCCTGGCGGGTGTAGATCCACAGCAGCCCCAGGGCGCCGGCCAGCACCTCCAGCAGGCCCACCCAGGCGAAGGCCACCACCGAGGCCCGGCCCAGGACCAGGGCCACGCGCACCAGCGAGACCGCGACATAGGCCGAAGCCTTCACCGCCACGGTGAACTTCGACTCCAAGCGGGACTGGAACCACAGGTCGATGATGTCAAAGGCCTGGAACAGCATGGTGGAGGCGATGATGATCATCACCGCGCGGTCCGGGCTGCCGGCCGGCCGGGTGGCCAGAGCGAAGCCCACCGCCACCACGAAGCCGGCGGCCCCTCCCACCAGCCTCAGCAGAAACCCGCTGCCCAGCACCGCCCCGGCCTGCTCCGGCTGCTGGCTCAGCCTCTTGACCACGATGGTGTCCAAGCCCAGCGAGGTGACCGAGCTGACCACGGCCACGGTGGCGATGGCAAAGTTGTACAGGCCGTACTGGTCAGGCCCCAGGTAGCGGGCCACATAGGTGCCCACCAGGAAGCCCAAGCCCATCCTGAGCAGCTGGTCGGTGTAGAGCCAAGCCGTGTTGCCTGCCACCTTGCGCAGGCGCGGCCGGGACCGCAGGCGCCCCAGCACCGCCTGGGGCATCAGCTTGCGCAGCAGCGCGCGCAGGGCCTGCCCAGGGCCCTTAGCCATTCGCGGGCCCCACCGGCAGCTCGAGCCAGAAGGTGCTCCCCTTGCCCAGCTCGCTCTCCACGCCGATCTCGCCGCCATGCTGCTCGACGATGTGCTTGACGATGGCCAGGCCCAGCCCGGTGCCGCGGATGTTCTGGGTGTAGCTCGACTCCACCCGGTAGAAGCGCTCAAAGAGGTGGGCGCGGTCCTTGTCCGAGAGGCCCAGGCCGTGGTCCGCCACCTCGATGCGCAGGCGGCCCGGGCCGGCCTGGCCGTCGCAGAAGACCAGCGAGACCTCGCCCCCGGCGGGCGAGTACTTGATGGCGTTGCTCACCAGGTTGCTGATCACCTGGTTGATGCGGTCGCGGTCGAGCAGCGCGGTCAGGTGGCGGGTGCGCACCTTGGCGCTGAAAGGGTGCTTCTCGGAGAGGCTGCGGTAGAGCTCCAGCGCGCGCGCCGCCAGCTCGCCCAGGGGCACTTCGGCGCGGTTGATGCGCATCTTCTTGCCGGCCTCAAAGCGCGAGACATCCAGCAGGTCATCGATGAGGCGGCCCAGGCGCTCGGTCTCCTCGTTGATGATGCCGGCCCACTGGCT
>CAYXCT010000238.1:0-3238 GCA_964463435.1 uncultured bacterium
CAGCCAGCTGCTCTGCCCCATCAATGACCCGGCCGTGGCCGCGGCAGCCAAGGCCGCTGGCCACACCCGCAGCATCGAGGCCATGCGCGCCGCCGCGGCCCAGGCGCCGGGGGCCATCATCGTCATCGGCAACGCGCCCACGGCCTTGCTGGAGGCCCAGCGCCTGATCATCGCAGGCAAGTGGAAGCCGGCGCTGATCATCGGCGTGCCCGTGGGCTTTGTGGCCGCTGAGGAGAGCAAGCACGCGCTGGAGCACGGCCATGCCGGCGAGGTGCCCTACATCACCAGCCTGGGCCGCAAGGGCGGCACGCCAGCGGCCGTGGCCATTGTCAATGCGCTGCTGCGCCTGAGCGCCTGATGCCCACCTTCTACGGCGTGGGCCTGGGGCCGGGCGACCCCGGCCTGCTGACGCTGAAAGCCAAGCAGGTGCTGGAGTCCGTGGGCCTGGTCTTTGCGCCCAAGAGCGCCATCCAAGACGAGGGCCTGGCCTTGAGCCTGATGATGCAGGCCGTGGACCTGGACCCCACCAAGGTGCGCGAGCTGGTCTTCCCCATGACCAAGGACGCGGCCCAGCTGGAGGCGGCTTGGGGCGCGGCGGCTGAGGCCGTGGGCGCGGGCCTGGATGCCGGCCTGGACTGCGCCTTTGTCACCCTGGGCGACACCGCCATCTACAGCACCTACATGAACTTCATCGCCGCGCTCAAGCGCCGCGCCCCGCGGGCCCAGGTGGTGACCGTGCCGGGCATCAGCAGCTTCTCGGCCGCCGCGGCGCGGCTGGACCTGTCGCTGGTGGAGCGCGAGGAGCGGCTGGCCGTGCTGCCCTGCCTGGGCGATGTGCGGGCCCTGGAGCCGGACCTGGAGCGCTTTGACACCCTGGTGCTGATGAAGGTGGGCCGCCGCTTCGCCGCCCTGCGAGACCTGCTCTCTGAGAAGGGCCTGCTGGCGCACAGCCACCTCTTTGTGCGCCTGGGCGGGCAGGAGGAGCTGGTGTCCAGCGACCTGGCCCAGGTGGACCCGGCGGCTGTCACCTACATGAGCCTGGTGCTGGTGCGCAAGCCGCCAAAGAAGGGATACGAATAACATGGAATTCCCTGAGGGCAATATCGGCAACTTCGGCAGCTATGTGCAGCTCACCTGGTCCTCGGGCCGGGTGCAGAAGCTCTCGGCGCCCTTTCTGCGCGCCGTGTGCCAGTGCGCGGAGTGCAGCAACCTGAGCATCCAGATAGAGGCCAAGATGTTCCCGGGCCTGAAGGTGGAGAGCATCAATCTGGTGGGCAGCTATGCCTTCCAATTCTATTTCAGCGATGGGCACCATGACGGCGCCTTCCCCTACGAGATGCTCTTGCGCTTGCCGGATGACATGTGATGCGGCCCTGGCTGGGAGGCCCCACGCAGCCTGGGCATAGAACGCAGGCCCGCAGTATGGCGGCCCTGGCGCTCGCGGGCCTGTGCCTGGCCCTGGCCTGGCGCCTGCCTGCCGGCGACCTAGAGCCCCTGGCCCAGAACGGCTTTGTCTTCACCACCGATGGCGAGCCCTTGGCCCTGCGCGCCCTGGACCTGCCCGGGCTCTTGGCCATGGCGGGAGAGGAGCAGGAGCAGGCCCTGGACCGGGCCAATCTGCTGGGCTTCAATGCCATCAGCTTTGACTGCCCGCTCTTCGGCGCAGGCGGCCTCTACCCTGCCACGCGCTCCAAGCCGGATGCGGCCTTCAGCCAGGCCCTGGCCCAGGCCCTGGCCCGGCTCAGGGTGCGGCTGCTCTACCCCATGCCCGTGCTGTGGACCGCCAAGTCCGTGGCCAGCCTGGAACAGGCCCTGGGCTTGCAGCCGGGAGAATTCTTCACCGACAAGCGCTGCCTGCAGTGGCAGGCCTACCAGCTCAAAGGCTTGGCTGATGTCCGCGATGCCCAGGGCCAGCCCCTGGCCAGCTTTGAGGACCTGGGCGCCTGGCTGCTCTACAAGGGCCCGGTGCCGGGGCCGGGGCCGGCTTTTGCCGCTTGGGCCCAGGCCCAAAGCCAGGGCCTGCGCGCGCTCAAGCTGGACCAGCTGGCCGGGGCCTGGCTCTGGCCCGGCACTGCCACGGCCCAGGCAGAGGATCTCTTTGACTGGCTGGCCCTGGCCAGCGGGCAGGAAGGGCTGGGATTTTTGGTGGCGCAGAGGGCTGGCGGCTTGGCATCTTGCGAGGAGCTGGCCTGGCGCAAGCTGGACCTGCCCTTGCTTGCATGGCTGGCGGACGGCCAGGGTGGCTTGCCCAAGCCGGGCGAGCTGGGCGGCGCGCTGCTGCCGCTGCCCGCGCTAGCGGAGGGCGAAGAGCAGCCTTTGTGGGATGACGCGGGCCCGCGCAGCCGCTTTGAGCTGCACACCGTGGCCCTGGCCTTTGCCCAGGTGGAAGCGCGGATGGAGGGCCCGGGCAAGGCCGTGCTCAGCTTGCGCGTCAATCGGCCCGCCAGCCTGCGCCTGGCCTGGGGCTTTGAGCTTCCCATGCGCCACCACCTGGTCAGCCTGGATCCGGGCCTGGTGCACGAAGCGGACCTGGAGGGCGTCAAGAAGGGCCAGCGCATCTTGGTGGAGGCGCGCGCCGAGAGCGAGCGCTGGGGCCGCGCCGTGCTCAAGCCCACCTGGGTGGAGGTGCAGGACGCCCTGCCCCGCAAGGACACGCTGGAGCCCGAGCCCAAGCACGCCTCGCTCAAGCCCAAGCAGCTGCCCTCGCCAACGCCTTCGGCTGCGGCGGAGCCTGGCAGCAGCCCGAAGATCTCGCTGAAGAGCATCATGAATCTTTTGTCCAACCCCAAATAGAGGTGACCATGCGAGGAACGCGCCTGCTTCTCTTGACCCTGCTGTGCAGCCTGGCCCTGGGCCCGGCCCTGCGCGCCGATGACGAGCCCAGCCCCCGCCACGGCCTGGGCGACTGGTCCGTGGGCTTTGGCGCCGGCCTGCCCAGCGGCTTGACAGCCAAGGGCTGGCTGGACCATGACCTGGCCCTGGACCTGGGCGTGGGCAGCCTGGGCTTTGGCAGCACCGAGGCCAGCGCCGGGCTCTCCTACCACCTGTGGGGCCTGTTCCACAGCGACTCTTTATGCGGGCCATGCAGCACCTGGAACTTGACTCTCCTACCACCTGTGGGGCCTGTTCCACAGCGACCGCGACGACCTGGCCTACCGGCTGCCGCTCTATCTGGGCCTGGGCGGCATGGTGCTGGCGGACCAGATCCAGCCCGACCCCGGCTCCACCCTGCGCGCCG
>CAYXCT010000239.1:0-3223 GCA_964463435.1 uncultured bacterium
TGCGATGCAGCCCTGCTGGCCCCTGGCAAGGTGCTGGCCAGCAGCTTGAGCCCCACGGCTGAGGCCGCATTGCTGGCCCTGCTGACAGCCAAGGCCGCAGACCGCGAGGCGCTGCGGGCGGACCTGGGCCAGGGCCCGGTGGCGCTGCGCGCCTGGCCCCTGCTGGGGCCTGAGGGCAGGGCCGTGGCCAGCCTGGTGATGCTCGAGCCCTGCGCGCCCTCGGGCGGCGGGGCCATGCAAGCGCTGATGCTGGCGGCCGGGGCCTGCGCCCTGCTGGCGGCCTTGGTCGGCCTGCTCAATCTCAGGCCCAGGCCGCGGGCTGGAGCAGCCGGCCCGGCGCGGCATTGCCCGGTGATGCTGCTGGCAGTGCGGCCGGACTCTTTGGCGCTGGCAGAGCAGGGCGAGGTGCCGGAGGCATGGGCCGCGCAGATGGCAGAGCAGGCCGGCTGGCTGGCCGCGCTGGCGCGCTCCCATGGAGGGCGCGTGGCATGGGCGCCGGGAGGCTGCCTGCTGGCGCTGTGGCCCCTGCAAGATGGCGTGGATGGCCAGGCCGCGGTGGAAACGGCGCTGGAGATGCTGGACCAGGCCGGGCGCTTGGATCAGGTGCTGCGCCTTGGATTGCATCAAGCTGAAGCCCTGCTGGCTGAGCTGGGCGCCCCGGGCCAGCGCGGCCTTTGCGCCCTGGGCGATGAGCCCGCGCTGGTATGGGAAGTGGTGGCCAAGGCCGCACCCAACCAGGTGCTGGCCAGCGAGCCAGCCTACCGCCAGGTGCGGAACGCCTATGAATTCAACAGGGTTGAGGCTCTGGGCCGGGGAAGCGCCGCGCCCTTGCAGATATTCGAGCTGCTGGGCCGGCGAAGTGCCAGGCAAGACGCCTGAACAGCGCAGCTGCAAGGGGAGGTCCAGCTTGTGGATTTCTCGGCACTTGACCGAAAACAGCCTTGGCTTTGGCTGGTTTCTTTGGCAAGCTCCTGGCTTGCCAAGGGCAGGGAACTTGAGCCAAAGAGCGTTGACAAAAAAGAAATCAATATGCTATGCTTCCACCACTATTGGCGACAGTGTTTCATAAGCATGAAAGGATCAAGCCCTTTTTGGCCGTGCCAGGCGCTTGTAATATCATATTCCACTTTGAAACCTTTTGACTGGAGGCCGTAGTCTTGCAGAAGCGAATCGCTGTGCAGAGCTTTAGCTCAGCCTTGACGGCTGCCTTCCTCGTGCTCTTGCTGGGGATCCCTGCCTGGGCCGTCAACATGGCCGTTTGGAATCAGGACCGCACTGCCGCCAATCAGGTCTGGGGCAACCTGGACAATTTCTCCAGCCCCACGGACGCCAATTATTTCGCGCACCCGCAGCAGATAGGCATGGGCGCCCGGCCCATCGGCATGGGCGAGGCCTTTGTGGGCTTGGCTGATGAGCTCTCAGCGGTGTGGTGGAACCCGGCCGGCTTGACCCAGCTGCCCACCAATGAGGTGCACTGGATGGGCGGCGACCAAGATTTCACGGACGCCCCCTATTCCGGCTTCATCTCCGCGGATTACATCCTCGACAACCACATGGCTTTTGCCTTCAGCTTTGAGCGGCCCTACCATCCCGTTGGCAGGTACCCGGATATGCTGGTGCCGAATAAGCAATTCAACGGATATCCCAACCTCTGGAATGGCGTAGGCCAGGTCGGGTTCCCGATCTCCTACAATAGCATCGCTGACACCGCGGTGCAGGATGTGCTGGCCAAGGAGTATCGCACATGGATCAACCTTCCCTTCCAGGAAGACGATTATGTGCTGACCTATGCCACCCCGCTCTCGGCTGACGAGAACCTGAGCTTCGGCATCAATGTCAAGTACATGACCCAGGATGCCGACTATGCCGTGGAAGGCATCACCCTCAACCAGGTGCAGGGCTGGGGCGCGGATGTGGGCTTCCTCTACCGCCTGCCGCTCAGCCATTATGGCCGCGAGGTCAGCTTCGGCCTGGATTTGCGCGATGTGGCCAGCCAGATCAAGTATGACACCAGCCGCGAGTTCACCCTGCCTTCCACCAGCACCCTGGGCATAGGCTGGAAGACCACCGACTTTTTGACCCGCGACAAGCTGAACCTGGACGCCGACTTCATCTACATCAACGACCCGGGCCTGACCGGCTACGACAACCACCAGCTGAACCTGGGCGGCGAGATGTGGTTCTTCAAGGACCACATCGGCCCGCGGGCCGGCTATTCCTTCTACTTTGACCAGCCTTCCCGCGCCACCTTGGGCCTCAGCCTGCGCTACATGCTCGAGTTCGATTACGCCTACATCTTCCCCTATGCCAATGAGCAGGATGGCACCCACTGGTTCAGCTTGGCCCTGCATTGGGGCGGCCCCAAGCGCAACCTGCCTGTGCCGGATGTGGCCTGCACCGTGGACCCGCCCATCTTCGCGCCCCGCAACGGCGAGCTGGCCACCTTCACGCTCTCGGCTGAGTCCAAGAACGGCATCGACCGCTGGACCCTCAACATCATCGACCACAACAACCAGGTGGTGAAGAGCTATAGCGACCGCGGAGCGGCCCCGGCCCAGATCTTGTGGGGCGGCGAGGACAAGACCTACCGCCTGCTGCCGGATGGCGAGTACACCTTCCTCTTCACGGCCACCGACAACGCCGGGGCCTCGTCCAGCACGCCGGTGCAGACCCTCAAGATCTTCACCCCGCCCGTGGTGCAGGCCACCCGCGGCGACTTGGACAAGCTGCGCGCCCTCATCGGCAGGCAGAATGACGATGAAGAGGCCGTGGATCAGAAGCTGCGCTCGGATGTGAGCAAGCAGCTGGCCACCCTCATCAACCAGAAGAACGAGAGCGTGACCCTGCCGCCGCTGGTCAAGGCCCCGCCCACGCCCCAGCCGGTCTCGCCCTCGGCCATCCCGGGAGCCCCTGGCAACGCCACCCCGGCGGGCTTCGCCTTCCCCACGGTCAATGACCTGCCCATGCCGCGCACCCAGCTGATGACCGACCCCACGGGCAAGAAGTCTTACGTGGTGGAGTACGCCACGGCCCAGACCATGCCCCGCTACATCTTGAGCGATGCCGCCGATGTCATCCGCGTCTCGGCCCGCGACCTGGGCGAGTCGGTCTCCACCTATGACGTGCGCGCGGACTACGGCAACCGGGTGCTGCGCGTGGTGTCGCCCGCGGCCACGGTAGATCGGAAGAGCGTCGTGTAGGGAAAGAGTGTAGATCTCGGTGG
>CAYXCT010000240.1:0-3217 GCA_964463435.1 uncultured bacterium
CTGGCGCTGGCAGGCACCGGGTTGGGCGCGGCATGGCGCTTGAGCAGCGCCAGCGCCCCGCGCCGCAGCAGCATGATCTGGCGCGTGCTGACCGTCTGCCCGCTCCCGTCATCCCTCTCCACCTTCAGGATGTAAATGCCCTGCGACACGGGCTGCCCCAGCGCGCTGGTTCCGTCCCAGACCAGCTGCTGGCCGTTCGGCAGGGCCATCAGGGCAATGCCCCCCTGGTCCACAGTGCCGTTGCCCTGCAGGGCCATGCGCCAATTGCCATCGCGCAGGTCCCACTCCCTCACCAGCTCGCCCGCGCTGTTGTCGATCTGCACCAGATAGCCCACGGGCTGCCGCAGCACCTCCTCCACGGCGCTCAAGGTGGTCGCCCTGCCGTACTGGTCGATGATGATGACGTTGATGGTGTAGGCGCCGCTGGCCACGAACTGGCCGCCGGAATTGGTGCCATCCCAGGCCAGGCTCATGGAGAGGCCCTGCAGCGTGATGGTCCCCACTTGGCCGAGATCGGGGATGAAGGCCCCTCCAGCCTGCACCGCCACGCCCGAGGGGTAGAAAGGCACGCTCAGGCCAGCGGCCAGCACGGCCACCACTTCGCCAGCGCTGTTGTAGACCTTGATGCCCAGGCTGTAGATGCCCGGCGGCAAAGGCGTCTCAGTTGCGCTGGCCGTGGGCGTCAACGTGCGCGTGGGCGTGTCGCTGGCAGTGCTGGTTTGCGTGATGGTGACGGTGCAGCTAGGAGAAGCCGTGCAAGTGCTGGTGCTTGTGACCGTGCGCGTGCTGGTGGCCGTGCCTGTCGAGGTCAATGTGCGCGTATCCGTGCTCGTGAAGGTCACAGTCCGGGTATCCGTGGGCGTATCTGTGGGCGTGACCGTGCAAGTGGGCGTGTCGCTGGCAGTGACGGTCTGCGTGTCCGTCACCGTGACAGTGGGCGTGCCCGTGCGCGTGGATGTATCCGTGGCGGTGGCCGTCTGGGTATCCGTGGGCGTATCTGTGGGCGTGACCGTGAGGCTTGGCGTATCGGTGGCCGTCACAGTCTGGGTGTCAGTGGGCGTGCCGGTGGGAGTCACCGTCCGCGTGGCAGACTGCGTCGCGGTCGCGGTCTGCGTGCTGGTAGCCGTATCCGTGGCTGTCACCGTCCGCGTGGCTGACCGCGTCATGGTGGCAGTCGCGGTCACAGTGCAGGTCGGCGTGGCCGTGGCCGTCCCTGTCCGCGTGGCCGTGCTGGTGGGAGTTTTGGTGTCCGTCGGCGTGGCCGTGGCCGAAGGCGTGCTCGTGGATGTGGGAGAATACTGCGGCAGGACCACTGATTCGACAAAATACAAAGCCTCAGTGTCACCCGCGCCAGTGGAAGAGCCATACTCCCCCCCGCTCACCGAGTGGCTGAGGATGGGCAGCGGCAGGCCCGTCAAGGGGTTGGTGATGCCTGTGAACCAGAATTGGTAGGTTTGCACCGGGGTTGCATTGAACAGCGCCGGGTTCGAGTAGCCTGGCTGGTACCATTGATATCCGCCCACAGAGGCCGGTGGATTGGCGCCGGTCTGGTCATCGTACATCATGAATGTGGTGTCCGCGTTCGTGATAAACGACGAGTCCCCGCCCGCGCATTGGATCGTGATCAGCCAGTCCGAGCCCAGATAGCAGCAGGTTGAATTTTGGTTCTCAACGGCGAAATAATTCGCCTGGCCCGGTGCCGCGAAATCCGCGACCGGGATCGTCGCCGTGACGGGATTGGCCTCCGCGCTGGATCCGTTGGGCACATAATTGGCCACGACCAGATGGCCGTTGAGGTAAAAGAGGAAATTATCATCTGCCTGGAAGGTGATCATGGCGCTGACAGGCTGGCAATATGAGGCGGCATGGGCAGGCGCACAAAGGCCCAGCAGGGCAAATAAGCAAAAGGAGCCAAGCAGCCAGCTCGGCCCGCCGCTCAGCCTTGCGCGAATTGACTGGCAAAGGAAACGCATCCCAGCCCTCCCATCGGAATGCTTCCAAAAAGCCAAAATTATTTCCATTAAACGCAAAGCAAATCCGCATTTCAGATACTCCAGCACAGATTAACCATAGCACAGCCGAATATGCCAGCTTATGCGTTTTAGCGCTTAGATCTTTTCTTTTTGTTGCGCCACGGCGATCTATGGCCGCAAAAAAAGGGGAGGGGCCGGCTGGCCCCTCCCCTTTCGCGCCCCTTGCCAGCCGCGCCTCAGCGCAGCACAGCCACCTTCAGCAGGTGCCTCTCCAGCACGGCCTGGCCGCTCACCCATTCCACGCTGGCAATGTAGATGCCCGCCGCGGAATGGCCCAGCGGCAGGCTCAGCTCGCTGCCAGAGGCCGCCAGCACGGCGTGGGCCACCAGGCCTCCGCTCAGGCTGTAGAGCTCAGCGCGCACGCTGCCTGGCGGGTTGGCGCCGCCCAGCAGGATCGCCACCGCGCCAGCTCCCGCTGGCACAGGGTTGGGAGCAGCAATGGGCTTGTGGCTTCCAAGCCTGCCTTGCCGCAGCAGCAGCACTTGCCGGGTGCTGATGGTCTCGCCGCTCGGGTCATCCTTCTCGATCTTGAGGATGTAGATGCCCTGCGACACGGGCTGGCCCAGCGCGCTGGTGCCGTCCCAGACCAGCTGCTGGCCGTTCGGCAGGGCCATCAGGGCAATGCCGCCCTGGTCCACGGTGCCATTGCCCTGCAGGGCCATCCGCCAATTGCCATCCAGCAGGTCCCACTGCCGCACCAGCTCGCCGGCATTGTTGTAGATCTGCACCAGGTAGCCCACGGGCTGGCGCAGCACCTGCTCGCTCGCATTGAGGGTGGTGACCCGGCCAAACTGATCCGTGATGATCACATCAATGGTGTAGAGGCCGCTGGCAACGAACTGGCCGCTGGAATTGGTGCCATCCCAGGCCAGGCTCATGGAAAGGCCCTGAAGGACAAAAGTCCCCACCTGGCCCAGGTCAGGGATGAAGGCCCCGCCCGGCTGCACCGCCACGCCCGAGGGGTAGGAGGGCACGCTCAGGTCAGTGGCCAGCACAGCCACCACCTCGCCGGCGCTGTTGAAGACCTTGATGTCCAGGCTGTAGATGCCCGGCAGGCCGGGGGTCTTGGTGCTGGTGGCCGTGGGCGTGGCCGTGCAGGTGGCTGTGTCCGTGGCAGTGGCCGTATCCGTCGCGGTGGCGGTGCTGGTCTTGGTGCAGGTGACGGTGCCTGTGCTGGTGGCCGT
>CAYXCT010000241.1:0-3109 GCA_964463435.1 uncultured bacterium
GCTTGTGTGCCAGGCCGGCAACCTGGGGCTGGCTTTTCCGCAGATTGGCCTGCAGGCTGACCTGCCCCAGATGGATGATGGCACGCCCTATCTGCGCTTGAGCGGCGGCTACAACACGCTCAGCAGCTCTGACAATGCCTGGTCTGGCCATTATGTGGCCATGCTGGCCCTGGGCTACCTGCTGCCCATCTCCGACCATGTGGGCATGGACTTTGCGCTGGGCTATCTGGCAGCTTCGCCGCGCGCGGACATCCTTCAGGCGCCTTTTGTCAAAGTGGGCCTGGCCTTTGGCGGCCTGGGGAGCAAGGCTGCCCCAGCAGCAGGGCCGGCGCCAACCAGCGCCCTCACGCCCGCGGCCCAGGCCAAGCCCGGCATCGCGCTGCCGGCCCAGGCCAGCTATATGGTCAAGCCCAAGGACACCCTGTGGGCCATCGCGGGCGGGGAATTCAAGGACAGCTTCTATTGGCCCCTGGTCTACCGCGACAACCGCGACCAGATCCAAGACCCGGACCTCATCTATCCCCGCCAGGAGCTGCGCATCTCAAAGGAGCACAGCGAGGATGAGCTGAAGCTGGCCGTGGAAAAGGCCAAGCAAGCGCCTGGCCCTCGAGCCCAGGCAGAATAAGGGCCTCGCCAAGCGCAGGCAAGCCCCTCTCCTCTTTGGAGAGGGGCTTTTTAATGAGCAGGTGAAGGCAAAAAGCCGCTCAATTGTGCTATGCTTTCTCCATGCCCATCGCATCCAGCATCCTTGCCCCCAAGCCCTCGCTGGCGGCCCGCTTCAGCGCCCTCGCTGCCGCGGCCGCGCTGGCATTCTTCTCCTTTGCCGCGGCCGGCCTGCAGCCCTTTCAAGCCCTGAGCGCCCGGTCCCTGGCCTGGGCCAGAATGCCGCTGGAGCATTTGAGCTTTGGTCCCCAGTTTGATGAGTATTTTTTTGCGGACTTGCTGCTGGCAACAGCGGCGGCGGCCTGCCTTTATGGGGTATTGGGCCGGCAGAAGGCGGCCAGGGTGCCGGTTGACAGGGGCCCTGTTGCGGGCCAGGCCCGCCCGGCGTGGTGGAACGGCGGCCCGGCGCTGTTCATGCTTTTTGCCGTGAGCGCGCTGCTGCAGTCTTGCGTGGTCATCCTCACCCGCCGCGATGAGCATTGCCTCTGGCAGGCCCTCCTCTTTGCCCTTGAGCTCGCGCTGCTGGCCCTGCTGGCCCTCGGCAAAGATGCCGCTGTTGGCCGCCTTCAGCTTTGGCCCCAGGCTTTGGCGCGGCATGAGCGCATCTGGCTGCTGGCCTTCAGCCTTGGCGCGCTCTGCCTCTATGGATTCGACCTGGGGTCATGGAGGTACGCGGCAGTCGGCGATGACTACCCCTTTTTGAATTTTGTGGACCGCATCATCAACGGCATGCCCGTGAGCCTCTTCTCGGACCGGGGCGTGTATGGCTTCAACCCTGTGCTTTCCAGCCTCTACCAGGTGCCTTGGGTCTTGGCCGCGCCCAGCCAGATCGTTGGCTGGAAGCTGAGCTCGGCCTTTGTGGTGGCGGCGTGCATACTCCCTTTGTATATGTGGACCAAGCTGGTGTTCGGCGCGCGCGAGGCGGTCATCACAGCGGTTTCATTCGCCTTTTGCCACACCCTGCTGGCCTTTGGCCACATCGGCTACAACAACGTGCAAGACATCTTCCCGTTCATCGCCGGGCTCTTGTGCCTTGAGCTTGCCATCCGCAAAGATTCGGCCTGGTGGTCCTTCTTGGCCGCAACGGTCATAGGCTTGGGCTGCTACACCTATTACTTCACCCGCATCATGCTGCTGGCCGCGCCCTTTTACTGGCTCCTCCATCCCTTGCGAAAGCGCCTCTCTAAGCCCAATGCCTGCCTGCTGATAGGGATGGTGCTGCTGTTCATCAGCCCCATGCTTCTGGGCGATTCCCCATGGCTGCGGCAGTCTTGGGACCGCTCGGCCTTCGGCGGCATTGGCATGCCCAGCCGCGCGGAATGGCCCGGGGTGATGTTCGGGAACCTGGTCCGGGCCTTGGTGGCGTTCATGGCCCAGCCCGATGGGAATCATTTTGTGATGGGCGGCCTCATGGATGCGGCCTCTGCCATGGGCATCCTCGTGGGCCTTGTGTGGGCCGTGGCGGCAGCCAAGGCCGATTGGCGGGCCAGATTCTTGCTGGCCTGTTTCATCCTCTTTGCCGTCATCACCGGGCTGTTCGTGAATTTTGTCTCTGTTGAGAACACCCGGCTGCAATTTATGGTGCCCATCCTCTCCATTTTGGCGGGTGTCGGCTTGGCCAAGATGCTGTCGCTGTTAGCCTTTGCCTGCCCGGGCATGGCATTGAATGCTGCCCTAGGCGTGGCCTTATTGGCCATTGCCTCTTTGAATGCCTATAATTTCTATTTCAAGATGCCGACCTTGTTGGATGTGCCGGGTGAGTCCTATGTGGTCAAATACCTGCAAACCAGGGCGGAAAAGAGCGAGGTTGTTTTTGTCTATGGAGATTTGTGGTCATGGGACCTGGATTTCATGGCCAGCTGTTATGGCTTTCGTGAGATGCATGCTGACAAGCTGAAGAGCCTGCTCAGGTCTGATGATCTCAAAGGGAAGACCCTTTTGATATATAAGGATGCGCTAAGGCCGGAGATAGCGGCTTGCGCCAGAGAAGGGTGCACGGTAAAAGACAATCATCAGAAAGATGTGGTTTATGTCTATGATTTTAAAGATGAAACCTATTATAATGCCTTTAAAGAGCTGTGGCTGACAGGCAGGAGCCCCCGTTTTTACGATCAATGCCGGTGAATGGCCAAGCTTGGCAAGAGCAAGGCAAGGTTTTGGCTTTGGGAGCTTTTAAAGCAAGCCTTCTATACCGTTTCTTTAAGCAACGAAAGCCTTGATATCTCGTAAAAAGGTTCAAGAATAAAAGGGAATTGCAGACCAGCCCGAGGCAGTCATGAGGCATTTATCCACAAGTTCTCAAAAGGGCGTCACACTGATAGAGCTGGCGATTGCCGCGCTGGTGATGGGGCTGGTGGTCATGTCTTCGCTGTATGTGTTCCGGGTGCTCAACAAGGGCCTGATGACGTCCAAGAGCAGCCTGCGCGCCAACACCTTGATGCTGAGC
>CAYXCT010000242.1:0-3108 GCA_964463435.1 uncultured bacterium
TGAAACAGGCAGGGAAGGCGCGCGCCCTAGAATGCAGCCATTGATCCGCTTTCCCCTTTGGAGGCCTCATGCGCCGCACCGCCCTTTTGGCCCTTCTGCTTGCCCTGCCTGGCCTGGCCAGCCTGCCTGGCCGCCTGGCTGCGGCCGATGCGGCCCCGGCCAAGCCTTATGCCATCGCCAGCCAGGTGGACCTGCTGCGCATCGTGCCCCCGCCGCCGTCTGAGGCTGCCACCCGGCAGGAATTGGATGCCATGCTCAGCATGCAGCAGCAGCGCGGGCCCGAGGACGAGGCCGCCTGCCAGGCGGATGCTGTCATCACGGTCTTCCGCTTCGCGGATGTGCTGGGAGACAGCTTCACCCCCCAGGCCCTGCCCAAGGCCAGCGCCTTGTTCGAGCGGGCCCTGGCCAGCGCCAAGCAGGCCGTGGACCCTGCCAAGGACCATTATGCCCGGCCCCGGCCGCCCCTGGCTGACAGCCGCATCAAGCCCTGCGTCAAGCTGCCCGGCAACGGCGCCTACCCCAGCGGGCATAGCACCGCGGGCAACCTGATGGCCACTTTGCTGGCGGCCATGGTGCCTGAGAAGGCGGCAGAGCTTCGGGCCCGCGGCCGGCTCTTTGGCGACCACCGCGTGCTGGGCGGGGTGCATTACCCCAGTGACGTGGACGCCGGCCGGCTCTGCGCGGCAGCTTTGGCCCAGGCCCTGTTCATGGACCCTGAGTTCCAAGTGGAGTTCAAGGCCGCCCGCGCCGAGCTGCGCGCGGCCTTGGGGCTTGAGCCTTGAGCGCTGGGAGCCCCCGCTGAGAGCCAAAAGCCCCGGCTGGCGCCGGGGCTTTTCTTTTGTGGCCCGTCCTCTGGCAAGGAACCGGGGTTGTGTTTGACAATGCCTGATTTTTGGCCCAATAATGAAATTTCACATCCCTTTCTGCTGGAATGCCGTGCCATGCCCCTTGACGCCGCTGACATCTGGAACAAGCCTGTGGAGGCCTATCTGCCGAAATCTCCCTGGAGGTCCTTGGCCCACAAGGTCGTGCCTTGGCTGGCGGCGGTGGCGGCTGGCGCCATCGCCGTGTACTTTGCCCAGTGGATGTTCAAGGCCGAGGGCTGGGCAGTGTCCTTTTTGCGCGGCTATGTCTGGTGGGCCGGGGTGGCCATGCCCCTGTTCTTCGTGCTCGCAGCCTACCTGGTGCGCCGGGCCGCGCCTGAGGCGGCGGGCAGCGGCATCCCGCAGGTCATCTGGGCGCTCAATGCCCGCAGCGCCCCGCGCGCCCTCACCTCCATCAGGACCGCGGGGGTGAAGATCGCCTCGGCCCTGCTGGGCGCCCTGGGCGGCGCCAGCATAGGCCGCGAGGGCCCCACCGTGCAGGTGAGCGCCGCGCTGCTGTCCGCCACCCAGCGCCTGCTGGCCAAGTTCAAGATGCGCACCGACCCGCGCGCCCTCATCACGGCCGGCGGCGCGGCGGGCGTGGCGGCCGCCTTCAACACCCCCTTGGCGGGCATCACCTTCGCCCTGGAAGAGCTGGCCTCGCTCAGGTTCACGGGCCTGCGGCAGGACGTGATCTTGACCGTGGTGCTGGCCGGCCTGACCGCCCAGAGCCTGGCCGGCAATTACGCGTATTTCGGCCATCCCCTGCTGTCAGCCCCGCAGGCCGAGCTGTATGTTTACGCCCTGCTGGTGGGCTTGGTGTTTGGCGCGGTGGGCGCCCTGTTCGCCAAGGCCTTGGACAGGGCCCCGGCCCTCTTCAGCGACAGGGAATGGTGGGCCAAGGCCCTCTTGGCAGGCCTGCTGTGCTGGGCCGTGTCTGCGCTCAGCGATGGCCTGACCCTGGGCTCGGGCTATGCCGCGGCCAAGGGCCTGCTGGACGGCCAGGTCAGCAGCCTGCCCTACTGGTATTCCCCGGCCAAGATGCTCACCACCGTGCTCTCCTTCCATTCCGGCATGGCGGGCGGCATCTTCGCCCCCAGCCTCTCCATCGGCACCGGCCTGGGCTCGCTGTCCGCGGGCTGGTTCCCGGGCATCCCGGTGGCGGCCTGCGGCCTAGTGGCCATGGCCGCCTTCTTCACCGGCGTGGTTCAGGCCCCGCTCACCGCGGTGGTCATCGTGATGGAGATGACGGACCAGCATGCCATGATCCTCCCGCTCTTTCTCACCGCCCTGGCGGCCCAGGCCGTGGCCCACCGCATCATGCCTGTCTCGCTCTACCACAGCATCGCGCAGCGCATGGCCGCGCAGGCTGAATCCCAAGCCCCCGCACTCGATCGAGGTGAGCATGCCCCAGCTTGAGATACTCCCCGCCAGCACCGCCCTGGTCTCCATTGACCTGCAAAAGGGCATCGCTGGCATGCCCGCCGAGCCCCACGCCCCGGCCACGGTCATCGCCAACACGGCCAAGCTGGCGGATGCCCTGCGCGCCAAGGGCGGCTTCATCGTCTGGGTGCGGGTGGCCAGCTCGCCGGACGGCAAGGACATGCTCAAGCCCATCCTCGACATCCCCTCGCCCTGGGCCTCGGGCTCGCGGCCCGCGGGCTGGGCGGAGCTGGTGCCAGAGCTGGGCGTGCAGCCGCAGGACCACATCCTCACCAAGAAGCAGTGGGGCGCCTTCTACGGCACCGACCTGGACCTGCAGCTGCGCCGCCGCGGCATCAGCACCCTCATCCTGGCCGGCATCGCCACCTGCATGGGCGTGGAGAGCACGGCGCGCGCGGCCTTTGAGCACGGCTACCAGCAGCTCTTCGCCGAGGATGCCATGTCCTCGCGGGCCGCGGCCGAGCACGCCCACACGGTCAAGGCCATCTTCCCCCGCATGGGCCGGGTGCGCAGCACCGCCGAGCTGCTGGCGGCCTTGGGCTGAGAGGGCTTCCATCTTGCCAGGGCTTGGGATAGAATCTGCTCTCAAGCGGCAATGTCGCCGCTTGTCTTTTAAGAAGGCTTAAGCCATGCGCAACAACATCATCCATCCCGGCGCGGACGAGCTCACCTACGAGATCCGCGAGATCGTTGAGGTGGGCTACCGCATCGCCAAGACCGGCGTCAAGATCACCTGGGAGAACATCGGAGACCCGGTGGCCAAGGGCGAGAAGGTGCCCCAGTGGATCAAGGGCATCATCGC
>CAYXCT010000243.1:0-3093 GCA_964463435.1 uncultured bacterium
TTTGTGAGCAAGCCGGATGACAAGAAGGACCCTGCCAGCCTGGCGCTGGTGGGCGCGGACCATGCCGCGGCCCGCGCGGCCGTGGCCGAGGCCCGGGTGCGCTCTGAAGCCGTGTGCCTGGCCCGCGACCTGGTCAACTGCCCGCCCAGCGACCTGACCCCCGAGATCTTCAGCCGCGAGGCCAAGAAGGCCCTGGCCGGCCTGGCCGGGGTGAGCCTCAAGGTGGTCAGCAAGGCCCAGGCCGCGCGCTTAGGGATGGGCGGCCTGCTGGGCGTGAGCCGAGGCAGCGACAAGCCGCCGGTCTTCCTGCACATCACCTACAAGCCCAAGGGCAAGGCGCGGCGCATGGTGGCCCTGGTGGGCAAGGGCGTCACCTTTGACAGCGGCGGCATCTCGCTCAAGCCCGCCAAGGGCATGGAGGACATGAAGTGCGACATGAGCGGCGCGGCCGCGGTGCTGGCCACGGTGCAGGCCGCCGCCCGGCTCAAGCTGCCCGTGGCCCTGCACGGCCTCTGCGCGCTGACTGAGAACATGCCCGGCCCGGGCGCGGCCAAGCCGGGCGACGTGTTCAAGGCCATGAACGGCAAGACCATCGAGGTGCTCAACACGGATGCCGAAGGCCGCCTCATCCTGGCCGATGCCCTGGCCTATGGCGCCCGCCTCAAGCCCGACATGATGCTGGACATGGCCACCTTGACCGGCGCGGCCGTGGTGGCGCTGGGCGCTGAGCTGACCGCGGTGATGGGCGACCAGAAGGTGGTGGACCTGGTGCTGGCGGCGAGCAAGGCCAGCGGCGAGAAGGCCTGGCAGCTGCCCCTGGTGCCCGAGTACAAGGAGCACATGAAGAGCAAGATCGCCGACATCAAGAACATGGGCCGCGCCGGCCAGGCCGGCACCATCATCGGCGGGCTCTTCCTGCAGGAATTCAAGGGCGATGTGCCCTGGGCCCACCTGGACATCGCCGGCCCGGCCCACCTGGATTCCGAGGCCGGCCTGCTCCCTGCCGGCGGCACCGGGGTGCCGGTGCGCACCCTGCTCGAACTGCTGAAGGGGCTCTGATGGCCGCCATCACCAAGAAGGAGCAGCTCTCGCCCGATGTCTTCCGCCTGAAGCTGGCGGCGCCCCTGGCCAGCCGCAACGCCCAGCCCGGCCAGTTCCTCATCCTGCGCACGCATGAGGGCGGCGAGCGCATCCCGCTCACCATCGCCGACCGCGACGCCGAGGGCGTGACCATCGTGGTGCAGCGCATCGGGGCCAGCACCCAGCGCCTGTGCGCCATGGCCGTGGGCGAGCAGGTGGCCGACGTGCTGGCGCCCCTGGGCGTGCCCAGCCATCTGGAGCGCTTCGGCACCGTGGCCCTGGTGGGCGGCGGGGTGGGCATCGCGGTCATCTGGCCGCTGGTCAAGCCTCTCAAGGCCCTGGGCAACAAGGTGGTGGCCATCATCGGCGCCCGCAGCGAGAGCCTGCTGCTCTACCGCCAGGAGCTGGAAGCGGCCTGCGACCAGCTGCTGGTGACCACGGACGACGGCTCGGCCGGCCGCAAGGGCTTTGTCAGCGATGCGCTCAAGGACCTCTGCGCCAGCGAGAAGGTGGGCCACGTTTTCCAGGCCGGCCCGCCGATGATGATGCGGGCGGTGGCCGAGGCCACCCGACCGCTGGGCGTGCCCACCACCGCCAGCCTCAACGCGCTGATGCTGGACGGCACGGGCATGTGCGGCATGTGCCGCGTCAGCGTGGGCGGCGAGACCCGCTTCACCTGCGTGGACGGCCCCGACTTTGACGCGCACAAGGTGGACTTTGGCGAGCTCATCCAGCGCCTGGCCGGGTTCAAGGACCTGGAGAAGGTGGCCGTGGAGCGCTGCGCCAGGCACGCAAATCCCTGAGAGGTTCCCATGAAAGAGGAATACCGCCAGCCCATGCCCGTGCAAGGCGCGGAGGCCCGCATCCGCAACTGGGATGAGGTGGCCCTGGGCTACACCCTGGAGCAGGCCGTGGCCGAGGCCAAGCGCTGCATCAACTGCAAGCAGCCCGGCTGCGCCAAGCAGTGCCCGGTGGAGATAGACATCAACCTCTTCGTGGCCAAGATCGCCCAGGGCGACATCGCCGCCGCCATCCGCATCCTCAAAGAGAAGAACGCCCTGCCCGCGGTCTGCGGCCGCGTCTGCCCGCAAGAGACCCAGTGCGAGAGCGGCTGCGTGCTGAGGATAAAGAAGGAAAGCGTGGCCATCGGCCGGCTGGAGCGCTTTGCCGCCGACTATGACCGCGCAGAGCAGCAGGCCGCGGGCGGCAGGATCCCCGCGGCCAAGCCCAACGGCAAGAAGGTGGCCGTGGTGGGCTCGGGCCCGGCCGGCCTCACCGCGGCCGGCGACCTGGCCAAGCTGGGCTACCAGGTGACGGTGTTCGAGAGCCTGCATGCCCTGGGCGGCGTGCTGGGCTACGGCATCCCCGAGTTCCGCCTGCCCAAGGCCATCGTGGCCCATGAGGTGGAGGGCATCAGGGCCTTGGGCGTGGAATTCCGCACCAACACCCTCATCGGCCGCACCCTCACCCTGGAGGACCTGAAGGCCGAGGGCTATGAGGCGGTCTTCGTGGGCTCAGGGGCCGGCCTGCCCCAGTTCATGGGCGTGCCGGGCGAGGAGCTGAACGGCGTCAGCTCGGCCAACGAGTTCCTGGCCCGCGTCAACCTGATGCGCGGCTACCAGTTCCCCGAGGCCGCCACCCCGGTCAAGGTGGGAAAGCGGGTGGCGGTGGTGGGCGGCGGCAACGTGGCCATGGACGCGGCCCGCGTGGCCCGGCGCCTGGGCGCCGAGGTGACCGTGGTCTACCGCCGCAGCAAGGCCGAGATGCCCGCCCGCGAAGAGGAGGTGGAGCACGCCGAGGAGGAGGGCATCCATTTCGAGCTGCTCTCGGCGCCGCTCAAGGTGGAGGGCGAGGCCGGCCGCGTCACGGGCCTGACTGTGCAGCGCATGGCGCTGGGCGAGCCGGACGCCAAGGGCCGCCGCAAGCCCGTGCCCATCCCTGGCAGCGAGGCCACCCTTGCCCTGGACAGCGTGATCGTGGCCATCGGCAACCGGCCCAACCCGCTCATCCCCC
>CAYXCT010000244.1:0-3085 GCA_964463435.1 uncultured bacterium
TCGTCTTCCTGGGCCCCACCGGCGTGGGCAAGACCGAGCTGGCCAAGAGCCTGGCCGAGTTCCTCTTTGACGACCAGGACGCCCTCATCCGCATCGACATGTCCGAGTACATGGAGAAGTTCGCCACCTCGTCCCTCATCGGCGCGCCCCCGGGCTACGTGGGCTACGACCAGGCCGGCCAGCTCACGGAGCGGGTGCGGCGCAAGCCCTACAGCGTGGTGCTGTTCGACGAGATCGAGAAGGCCCATCCTGACGTGCTCAACCTGCTGCTGCAGATCTTGGACGACGGGCGCCTCACTGACAACAACGGCCGCCTGGTCGACTTCAAGAACACGGTGGTCATCCTCACCAGCAACCTGGGGACCAGCGAGGCTGCCAAGAACCTGGGCTTTGACGCCTTGAGCGGCGGCGAGGATTATGAGCGCATGCGCGAGAAGCTGCTCCGGCTCTTCAAGAACACCTTCCGCCTCGAGTTCGTCAACCGGCTCAACGAGATCATCGTCTTCCACCGCCTCTCGCGCCCCATCCTGGCTGGCATCATCAACCTGGTGCTGGACCAGGTGGTGCGCCGCCTCAAGGACAAGCAGGTGGCGGTGGAGCTGGACCCCTCGGCCCTGGATTACATCATCGACAAGGGCTACGACCCCAGCTTCGGCGCGCGGCCCCTCAAGCGGGTGATCAAGCGCCTGGTGGAGGAGCCCTTGGCCGAGCGCATCCTGCAGGGCACGCTCAAGGCCGGCCAGCGGGCGCAGTTCTCGCGCCCCAAGGACATGGACAAGAGCGAGGACAAGCTGTTCCTGGTGGTGGATGGCGAGCCCGCGGCGCCCTCCGAGGGCGCCAGCGCCCTGCCGGAAGCCCCCCCAGCGCAGGCTTGACCTGGCGTCAGCAGCCCCAGCCCACGGCGAGAGCCGTGGGCTGTTCTTTTTGGCGCCCTTTTGCCTTTGGGCCGCCATGCGCATGGGCTATAATCAGCGGACCTTTCAACCCTTTTCAGGCGTCTTAAGCGCATGCCCATGCCCTTCAAAAAACGCGGCCCGCTCTGGCTGGCAGGAGCCCTTGGCGCGCTGGCCCTGGCCGCTTGGTCGGTGGACCACAGCGGCCTGCTGGCCGGGCGCTTCCGCGGCCAGATCGAGGCCCGGCTCTCAGCGCTGAGCGGCAGGCCGGTGCGCATCGCCGCGGTGGAGGGCGGGCTCTTTGGCAGCCTGACCCTGCGCCAAGTGGGCTTGGCCCCGGCCGCGGGCAGCCCCGGCTTGGGGCTCAGCGTGGGCAAGGTGGTGGTGCGCTTCTCGCCCTGGCAGCTGCTGCGCGACAGCCGGCACCCTGAGGCGGCCCTGCGCGAGGTGGACCTGGTGGGCCCCATGCTGGACCTGCCCCTGCGGCCCGCCTCCGCCGGCCAGGCCGCGTCTGAGACGCCCAGCGCCGCCGCCTCCTGGCGCCGCATCCCCTGGTCGGAGATACCGGTGCTGCCCGCGGCCGTGCTCAAGGTCAGCGATGGCAGCCTGCGCGTCTTTGACCCGGGCGACACCCTGGCCGGCGCCGCGCCGCGCGCCCTGCTGACCAGCTTCAGCGGCCTCATGCGGGTGGACCCCCAGGGCCGCGCCAGCCTGTCCTTTGCCGCCACCAGCCCCGGCTCCCCCCGCGACAACCTGCATCTGGATGCCAGCCTCGACCGCCAGTCGCGCCTGGGGCGCCTGCGCCTTGAGTTCAAGGGCATCTCCCTGGCCGAGGCCATGCGCATGCTGCTCCCCAATGAGCGGCGCTTCGCCATCGCGGACGGCAGCGCCGAGGGCTGGGTGCAGTCGGTGACCGCGCCGGAGGCGCCGGGCCAGCTGGTGCGCGGCATGCGCTTGGAGGCCCTGCTCAAGGTGGAAGGCGGGCAGATGGCCGTCGGCCCCCATCAGTCCCTGCTCAGGTCGGTGCAGGGGAGCGTGCACCTGAACGAGTCCCATGTCCGGCTGGAGGGCCTGAACCTGGTCTTTGGGGGCAGCCATTGGAGCCTGGCCGGCAGCCTGGACATGGACCGCCGCGGCGCCGCGGGCATGCCGGTGATGGACCTGCGCGGGTCCTGCCCGGACCTGGCCTTGGCCCAGATGGGCAGGGACTTTGGGCTGCCGGAGAGCCTGGGCCTGAAGGGCGCCCTGGCGGCAAGCCTGCGGGCGCGCGGCCCCTGGGACCAGGCGCAGGCCGAGCTGCAGCTCAAAGGCCAGAGCGCCGGCATCGCCGGCTTTGAGATCTCCTCCCCGGCCCTTCTGCTGAGCTACCAGCCGGGCGCGCTCACCCTGCAGGGCTTGGCGGCGCAGGTGGATGGGGGCGAGCTGCGGGCCAGTGGCAGCATTGATTTGCGCGGGGCCTCGCAGGGCCGCACGCCCACGGCGCAGCTGAATGCCGAACTGGTGCACTATCCCTTGGGGGTGTACCTGGCCCGCCAGAGCTTCCGGGGCGTGAGCGGCACGGTGGGCGGCAGCTTTGAGCTGCATGGGCCGCTGAGCTCGCTGCTGGCCTCCTTCCGCCTCAATTGCCAGCGCCTGACGCTGGGCTCGGAGGCGGTGGAGAACGCCAGCTTGGAGGGCCGCCTGGGCCCCAACAGCATGGAAGGGGAGCTGGCCGGCTCATGGCGCCGCATCCGCCAGCCGGCCTTCCGATTCAACCTGCACCGCGATGGGCAGGGCTGGGTGGCCAAGGACCTGCGCCTGGAGCAGGGCGGGGCGTTGCTGGCGCGGGCCAGCGGGCGCTTAAGCCCGGCGCCGGACATGGCGCTGGACATGCCCGGCGCGGACTTGGGCGGCCTGCCCCTGGAAGGCACGCCCTGCGAGGGCTGGCACGGCCAGGTCTCGGGCAAGGGGCGCCTGCAAGGCACTTGGGAGCAGCCCCAGCTCGCGCTCAGCCTGCGCGGCCATGGGCTCAAGACGCGGCATGGCCACGCGCTTGAGCTGAAGGGCCAGGGCCGGCTGGATGGCAAGGCCTGGCAGGTGGAGAGCCTGGACTTGGGTGATGGGCAGGTCTCGCTCAATGCGAGCGGCGACCTGGGCAGCGGGTATTGGCAGGCGCAGGCAGACCTGGATGGTGCAGAGCTGCCGATGCTCGC
>CAYXCT010000245.1:0-3048 GCA_964463435.1 uncultured bacterium
CCAGGTCGTAGCGGCTCTTGCGCAGGCTGGCGTAGAGCGCCAGGCTGGCCTTCAGCTCAGCCCACCAGCCGCGCGCCTTGAGGGCCGGCCGGTCGAAGAGCACCAGGCCGTCCACGTAAGGGAGCCCGCTCAAGAGCGGGGCCATGCCCGGCTCCACCAGCACATCCAGGCGCGCCTCCGGGTAAGCCAGCTTGAGGCTGCGCAAGAGCGGGGTGCTGAGCAGGGTGTCGCCGAAGGCGCGCAGGCGGATGACCAGGATGGAGCGGATCAGGATTCCCACAGGTTCCCCAGGTCGGCCGCCGGCAGGGTGAAGCCCGAATCCCAGGCCTCCAGCAGCCGCTGCTTGAAGTTGGGGAAGAAGGTCAGCCCTGGCAGCTTGTCCCGAGGCACCCAGGCCACCTCGGCCAGCACGCCGTCGTCCTCGTTGAGGTGGGCCTCGCCGGAGAGCACCTCGCCCAAGAAGGTGAGGTTGACGATGTGGCGGTGGCGGTCAGGCGGCAGGCTCTCGTTGACAAAGAGCAGGCCCTTCACCCGCACCGCAAGCCCGCACTCCTCCTGCATCTCGCGCTCCAGGGCCTCAGCCAGCCCTTCGCCATACTCCACGCCGCCGCCGGGCAAGAGCCAGTAGCTGCGGCCGCCCTTCTGGTGCCGCACCAATAGGATGCTCTGGCCCTGGATGAAGACCCCGCCCACGCGGATGCGGATGGGGCGCTCAGGCCTGGCCGCGCTCACAACAGCCCCGGCTGCAGGCCCGTCGGCCCCAGGCCCAGGCCCAGGCCCAGGTGCTGGTAGGCGTTGGGCGTGGCTTTGCGGCCCTGCGGGGTGCGCACCAAGAAGCCGATCTGGATCAGGTAGGGCTCGTAGACGTCTTCCAAGGTGTCGGCCTCCTCGTTGAGCGAGACAGCCAGGTTCTCCAGGCCCACCGGGCCGCCCTGGAACTTGGCGATGAGCGTCTCCAGGTAGCGCCGGTCGTTGCGGTCCAGGCCCAGGCCGTCCACCTCCAGCAGGGCCAGGGCATCGCGGGCCACGGCCTGGTCGATGCGGCCCTGGGCGCGCACCTGGGCGAAGTCGCGCACGCGCTTGAGCAGGCGGTTGGCGATGCGGGGCGTGCCGCGGCTGCGGCCGGCTATCTCCAGGCTGCCCTGGCCATCCAGCGGCACCTTGAGGATGGCGGCCGAGCGGGCCAGGATGCGCGCCAGCTGCTCGGGCGCGTAGAAATCGAGGCGCAGGGTGAGGCCGAAGCGGTCGCGCAAGGGCGCGGTGAGCATGCCGGCGCGGGTGGTGGCGCCCACCAGGGTGAAGCGCGGCAGGCTCAGCTGGATGCTCTGGGCGGCCGGGCCCTTGCCCAGCATGATGTCGATCTTGTAATCCTCCAGCGCCGGGTAGAGCACCTCCTCCACCACCCGGTTGACCCGGTGGATCTCATCGATGAAGAGCACGTCTCCCTCGGCCAGGCTGGTGAGGATGCTGGCCAGGTCCCCTGCCCTCTCAAGGATGGGGCCGCTGGTGGCCTTGAGCCCCACGCCCATCTCATGGCTGATGATCTGCGCCAAAGTGGTCTTGCCCAATCCCGGGGGCCCGTAGAGCAGCAGGTGGTCCAGCGGCTCCTTGCGCGCCTTGGCCGCCTCCAGCCCTATGCGCAGCTGCGCCAGGCTCTCCTCCTGGCCCACATACTCGCTCAGCCCCTTGGGCCGCAGGCTCTGGATCACCTGCTCTTCCTCGGGGGCTTCCGGGTCTTGGCCGGGGTCAAGGGGGCGGCTGGCCATGCTCACGCCTTGAGCAGCAGGCGCAGGGCCTTGAAGCCCTCGGCGGACTCGACCCGGCCCTGGTAGCCGCGGAAGTGGGCCATGCTGCGCGCCACGTCGATGATGGAGAGCTTGCCCACGCGCAGCTGGTGCACCTGGCTCTTGTGGGCCTTGAGCGCGCGGAACTTGGCGTCCAGCGCCGGGCCGGTGATGTCCACGAAGACATCCGGGCTGAAGTTGACGCTGGTGGGCACCTCGTAGAAGAGCACGTTGTGGGTGTAGCGGGTGGCCGAGAGCACGATGCTGGCCGTGGCGCGGTGGTCCTGATGCGTGTCGTCGCTGTGATTGGCGAAGACCAGGTCGGGCTTCACGGACTTCAGCACCTTGTCCAGGCTGTCGATGCTGGCGCGGTCCACCGGCACCTGGGTGTCGGCAAAGCCCAGCCAGCTGAGGCTCTTGGCCTTGTAGACCTTGGCGGCCGCCTCCTGCTCCCTCCGGCGCAGGCCGGCCTGGCCGCCGGCCTCGCCGCCGGTCATCAGCACCAGATGGATCTCGTGCCCGGCGCGCGCCAGCTTGGCCAGCGTGCCGCCGCAGCCTATCTCCAGGTCGTCCGGATGGGGGGCGATGGCCACCACCCGCATCTTGCCCTTGGCGATCCTCTGCATCAGGCTCTCCCTCCCTCTGCGCCCGCGGGCGCCTGCGCGCCGCGCAGCACGGCCAGGCTCTGCGGCCCCTCGTTGAAGAGCAGGTCCAGCACGCTCATGTAGGGCAGAAAGCCCAGCTTGGGCCACTGCTGGCGGTACTCTGGGTGCTGATAGTGCTGGTAGCTGAGGCCCAGGCCCTGCCGGGCGAAGAGCGCCTCATCCATGTAATCCTTGCCGCCGCTGCCGGACAGGTAATGGGTGCCGCCGGTCTTCTGGCACAGCTCGATCAGGCGCTCGGTGCTCGCCGTGCTGGTGCCGATGCTGCTCTCGACCTTCCAGGGCGTGGCGATGCCCAGCTCCTTGAAGAAGAACACATCCATCTCCAGGTTCAGCTCGCAGAGCCTGTCCCAGCGCTTCTCGTAAAAGGGCTTCAGCTTGGGGGCCAGCGGGGCCCAGAAGGGCGCCTTCTTGTAGTTGAGCTCGATGCCCTGCCAATGGCTCTTCTGCCAGTCCTGGCTGTTGTCGATCTCCACATCCTTGATGGGCTGCTCGAACTTGCCCTTGCTCACCACCGGCACGGTCAGCCAGACCTCGCCGTTGCTGCCCTTGATGCGGTTGCGGTTCTGGAACTCGCGCTTCTTGTACTGCGGCAGGTCCAG
>CAYXCT010000246.1:0-3034 GCA_964463435.1 uncultured bacterium
GCAGGTCCACCTTGTTGATGATCACGGCCTCGGCGCGGGTGAAGAGCGCGGGGTACTTGGCCGGCTTCTCATCGCCCTCGGCCACCGAGAGCATGGCCACCTTGAGCGCCTCGCCCAGGTCGTAGCCCGCCGGGCAGACCAGGTTGCCCACATTCTCTATGACCATCAGCCGCAGACCCTCCCAGGGCCGCGACTCCAGCTCCTTGGCCACCATGTCCGCGGTCAGATGGCAGCTGCCGCCGGTCTCTATCTGCACCGCCTGGGCGCCGGCCTTGGCGATGCGCTCGGCGTCAAAGGTCATCTGGATGTCGCCGGTGATGACGCCCAGGCTCTGGCCCCAGCGGGCCGCCATGGCCTCCAAGAGCGCGGTCTTGCCCGCGCCAGGCGAGCTGATGAGGTTGAGGGCCAGCACGCCGCGGCCGGCCAGCCAGGCGCGGTTGCGGGCGGCCACCTGGTCATTGCGCTGCATGGCGCTGGACTTGAGGAACAAAGTCTCGCTCACGGCTCCACCTCCATGCTCAAGAGCAGGCAGTCGCGGCCCTCCAGCACCTTGCGGCGGTGCCCGCCGCAGCGGGGGCAGGGGTCCATGGCGCGCGCCAGCGCATGCTCCAGGCCGCAGGCGCAGAGGCAGCGCGCCGGCGGGCTCTGCAAGTCCAGCCGGGGCGCGGCCAGGCCGCGGTCCTCAAAGAGCAGCTGCAGGTAGAAGGCTAGGGATTCGGCGTAGACGCCGGAGAAGAGGCCCACCGAGACGGTGAGGGCCTCCACGCGGCGGCCGGCGGCGGCTTCCAGCGCGGCATCGGCCAGGCCTTCGGCGACGCTGAACTCATGCATGGGCGGGACCTGATGGGCCCGGCGCGCGCTCGCGCCGGCGCGCTTACTCGGCCTTGGGGGCGGCCGCGGGGGGGGCGGGCTTGTGCCAGCGCTTCACCTGGCGGCCGGTGGAGGCCTCGCCGATGGCGCTGCTCATGGAGAGGCTCTTGGGGTTGCACACGCCCACGCAGGCGTTGCACACGATGCAGCGCAGCGGGTCCAGCTCAAAGGTGCGGGCCACCCGGTCCACCGTGATGGCGCCCGGGGGGCACTTGCGCATGCACAGGGTGCAGAAGGTGCAGGTCTCGATGTTGAACTCGATGTGCCCGCGGGTGGCGGCAAAGGCCGGGCGCGGCTTGACGCGCGTGGCCGGGGCCTGAAAGACGCCCAGCAGGGCCGTGTTGGCGAGCTTTCCAAAGGGCATGTCAGCGCTCCGTGCAGCTGATGCAGGGGTCGATGGTCAGCACGATCACCGGCACATCCGCAAGGTCGATGTTCTTGAGCATGGCCACCAGGGGCGGCACGTTGGCGAAGGTGGGCGTGCGCACCCTGAAGCGCTCCAGGAACTTGGTGCCGTTGCCCTTCAGGTAGTAGACCACCTCGCCGCGCGGCTGCTCCAGCCGGGCGAAGTACTCGCCCGTGGGGTTGCCGCTCACCTTGGCCTCCACCGGGCCGGGCTTCATCTGCGCCGCGGCCTGGCGGATGAGGTCGAAGCTCTGGTAGATCTCGCGCACCCGCACCATGGTGCGGGCCCAGCTGTCGCCGTCCTTCTCCACCACCGGCTCGAACTGCAGGCGGTCATAGAGGCCGTAGCCCAGCTTGCGGGTGTCGGAAGCCACGCCGCTGGCGCGCAGCACGGGCCCCACCGCGCCCAGCAGGTAGGCCTGGTCCTTGGAGAGCACGCCGATGCCGGCGGTGCGGCGGCGCACCGTGCTGTCCTTGGCGAAGGTGTCGGTGATGGCGTGGCACTCCGCCTCCAGGCTCGCCAGCTGCGCCAGGGCGCGCCCCATCAGCTCGTCATCGATGTCGCGGCGGGTGCCGCCCACCTTGCAGCTGCCAAAGATCACGCGGCCGCCCGAGGTCTCCTCGATGATGTCCAGCACCTGCTCGCGCAGGCGCCAGCTCTGCATGAAGAGGTTCTCAAAGCCGAAGCTGTCGGCCAGCAGGCCGGCCCACAGCAGGTGGCTGTGGATGCGCGAGAGCTCGCCCCAGATGATGCGCAGGTAGTGGGCGCGCTCGGGCACCTCCACCTTCATCATGGCCTCGATGGCCGTGCAGTAGCCCATGCCATGGATGAAGCTGCAGATGCCGCAGATGCGCTCGGCCACATAGGCCATCTCGGTGTATTCCTTCTTCTCCGCCAGGCGCTCCAGGCCCCGGTGGATGAAGCCCAGCGAGGGGATGGCCTCCACCACGCGCTCATCCTCGAGCACCAGGTCCAGGTGGATGGGCTCGGGCAGCACGGGATGCTGGGGGCCGAAGGGGATGATGGTGCGCTCGCCCATTTAGTTGCCCTCCTTGGGCTGCGCCGGCGCGGGCTTGGCGGGCTGGCTTAAGGGCTCCGCTTGCGGGGCCTTGCCCTTGATGCGGTAGAACTTGCCCTGGTAGTCCACCAGCAGGCCGCTCACCTTGACCCCAAACAGGTCCTGCAGCTCGTTCTCATAGGCGAAGGCGGCCAGGTAGCTGGGGGTGATGCTGGGCACGGCGGCGCCCTCTCGCGGCACGTAGCAGCGCAGGCTCATGAACTTGCCGGCCTTGTCAAAGCTGTAGCTCAGCTCATAGCGGCCGTCCGGCTGCGAGGTGCAGCACACCTGCACCAGGCGCCAGCCCTCGGCCTTCAGGGCCGCGGCGCGGGCGGGCAGGCCCTGGGCTTCCAGGGCCTCCAGGGGCTGTTCTTCGATCATCACTGGGGCACGCTCCCTGCAATGGCTGGTTTGCCAGCGCCAGCCTTGAGGGCCGCCGCCTTCTCTTCGAGGATGCCGATGGCCTTGACCACGCCGTTGATGATGGCCTCGGGCCGGGCCGCGCAGCCGGGGATGTAGACATCCACGGGGATCAGCTGGTCCACGCCGCCGCTGATGTTGTAGGTCTCGCGGAACATGCCGCCGCTGGCGGCGCAGACCCCGATGGCCGCCACCACCTTGGGGTCGGGCATCTGCTCATAGATGTTGAGGATGACCTCGCGGTTCTGCTCGTTGACCCCGCCGGTGATGAGCAGGATGTC
>CAYXCT010000247.1:0-3028 GCA_964463435.1 uncultured bacterium
GCTCCTGGGGCTGGGCCTCGCGGCTCTCCAGCGTGCGGAAGACCTTGCCGTCCGGGCCCAGCACCTCCAGGCGCCAGACCTCGGGCACCCGGGCGTCGCGCAGGCTCACCTGGAAGCGGGCCGGCACCACCAGGTCGGTGCCGTTGGGCAGCCGCGTGGCGGGCATCAGCAGGCCCTGGGGCGGGGTGTTGTCCACCTCCAGCCTGAGCCAGGGCGAGACCACCACCTGGCCCGTGGCATAGCGCAGCGAGAGCACGGCATTGTAGGCGCCCTCGGGCAGGGCGCGGCCCTTGTCATCGCGGCCATCCCACTGCACCTGCGAGGGCGGGGCGCCGCGGCCGTGCAGGGTGCGCAGGATGGAGGGCCGGGGGCTGCCGCCATAGACGTAGAAGGCCCAGGCCGTCACCTTGTCCGGCGCGGCGCAGGCGATGTCCACCTCGGCCCCGCCGCCCGCCGCCCGGGTCGAGCTCAGGTAGGGGAAGGGCGCCTGGATGCTGGCGCCCGGGTTGCCGAAGCGGTAGCTCAGCGAGCCCTTGTAGGTCATGCCCAGCTCGCCGTAGGGCACCACCGAGAAGTCGGTGCCCCACAGGTCCCAGCGCACGCCGAAGCCCAGCGACCAGGGGTTGAAGATGTTATTGTAGCGGTAGCCCACGCGGGGGTAGAAGACCCCGTCCACGTCATACTCCGCGCCGATGGCCAGCACCGGCGACTCGTCCATGGGCAGGTCCACCTCGGGCATGACATGCAGGCGGGTCTGGGGCACCGCGTAGTCGCCGCCAAAGCGGAAGAGCAGGGGCAGGTCGAAGCCCTCTTTGTAGAACTTGATGGGGGTGCCCAGGTTCTGGGCCGCGAAGCCGGCCTTCAGGCCGGGATAGGGGGTCTCATAGATCAGCCCCAGGTCCATGGCGATGCCGAAGGCATTGAGCGAATCCAGGCTCTGGGCCAGCATCTTGAGGGTCACGCCGCCGGAGAGGTGGGGATAGAGGGGCCGCGCGTAGGACACGGCGGCCTGCAGGTCGTAGGGCGAGAAGGAGCCGTCCTCGGTGTAGTTGAGGGTGGGGTCGGTGTTGTTCTGGCCGTTGGCCACCGTCTTCACCACGCTGGGGGCGATGAGGGTGTTGAAGGTGAGGCCGAACATGCCGCCGTCGCCCAGGCTGAAGACGGCGTTCATGTTCTCATAGAGCAGATTCTGGAACCATTCCGCGTGCGTGGCCTCGAACTCGCCGGTCAGCATCTGGGCCATGCCGGCCGGGTTGTAGGCCAGGCCCTCGGCGTCATCCGCCACCGCCACATAGGCCTCGCCCAAGGCCGCGGCGCGCGCGCCCGAGCCCAGCTTGGTGAAGGTGGCGCTGGTGGTGCCCACGCTCTCCACGCCAGCGGCCAAGGGCAGGCTCAAGGCCAAAAAAGCGCTGAGAACAGAACACGCTTTCACAAGGGGTCCGTGCATTGCTCACCCGAGCGCTTTGACCTAGGGATCAGATGCCGAGCCGCATGGCCCAGACGCGCCAGACCGCCTCGCGGATGATGCGGGCGCTCATCTTGCTGCTGCCGGAGGTGCGGTCGATGAAGATGATGGCCAGCTCCTGGAAGCGATAGCCCAGCTTGGCGGCCTTGTAGCTCATCTCTATCTGGAAAGAATACCCGTCCGAATGGATTTTCTCAAGCCCGATATGCTCCAGCACCGAGCGGCGGAAGGCCTTGTAGCCGCCGGTGCAGTCCGAATAGGGCAGGCCGGTCACCCAGCGGACGTAGAGGTTCGCCGCCGAGGAGAGCAGCAGGCGCCGGATGGGCCAGTTGACCACGCTCACCCGGCCGTGCAGGTAGCGCGAGCCCAGCACCACATCCGCCCCCTCCAGGGCCTGCAAGAACTGGGGCAGGCTGGCAGGGTCATGGGACCAGTCGGCATCCATCTGCAGCAGGCTGCCATAGCCCGCATCCAAGCCCCAGCGAAAGCCGGCCACATAGGCCGTGCCCAAGCCCAATTTGGCGCCGCGGCTCATCAGGTGCACCCTGCCGCGGCTCTTGCGCATGAGGCCGCGCACGGCCTGCGCGGTGCCGTCGGGCGAGGCGTCGTCCACCACCAGCACCTCCAGCCGCGCATCCTGGGCCAGCACCTTGGGGATCAGCCCCAGGATGTTGGCGCGCTCATTGTAGGTGGGGATGACCACCAGGGCTTTCTTCTCTTTGCTCATGGCACGGCCCTCAAGGCAGGGGGACGGGGTTTGCGGAAGCTCAAGCCCAGCGCCAGCAGCAGGCCCAGGCCAGCCAAGCCCAGGCCCCAGGCCAGGGCCGGCTCGCGGTAGCTAAGCTCCACCCGGTGGCTGCCCGGGCTGAGCGCAAGGGCCTGCAGGGCGCCGTAGCAGCGCAGCAGGGGGGCCGGCTGGCCATCCACTTGGGCTGACCAGCCTGGGCACCAGGACTGGGTGATGACCAGCAGGCTCGGCTCGGGCGCCTGCACGGCGAGCGCCAGGCCCAGGGGCTTGCGCTCAAGCCACTGCACGCTGCCGCGCAGGCGCCCGTCCCCATTGAGAGCGGGGCCCTGCTCCACCACGGCCAGCAGGGGCTGCGTGAGCGGGGCCGCCGCGGTGACGCTGATGGCCTGGGCCTGGGTGTCCACGCTGAGGCTCTGGTTGGCCAAAAAGGCGCGGGGCAGGGCCAGCAGGTTCTCATAGGCATTCATCTGGCCGGGCAGGGGCTTGAGCCAGGGCAGGCTCACCGGATGGTCAAAGGCCGCGTAGCGGGCCCCGCCCAGGCGCAGGAACTCCAGCGGCCGCTGGGCCAGGGCCTGCTCCAGCAGGTTCCAGCCGGCCAGCTTCATGCCATGGTAGCCGCCCAGCTCCTCAAAGCCCAGCGCCGCGGCCTGGTTGACCGCCGCGCCCGCGCCGGCCTGGATGTACACGCGGTAGGGCTCAAGGCCCTGGGGGTCGGGCAGGCTGGCCAGCATGGGGTGGGGCCGCAGCAGCTGCTCGGGCTCCACAAAGCGCAAGAAGCGCTGGTGCATGGGCTGCAGGTCCCAGGCCTGAAAGGC
>CAYXCT010000248.1:0-3022 GCA_964463435.1 uncultured bacterium
TGCAGAGCACCCTGGCCAAGCGCGGCAAGCTGCCCCACCAGGTGGCCATCGTGTCGGGCATCGGCTGCTCCTCGCGCCTGCCCCACTATGTGAGCACCTATGGCTTCCACACCATCCATGGCCGCGCCCTTGCCGTGGCCACCGGCGTCAAGAGCGTGCGGCCGGAGATGGATGTATGGGTCATCACCGGCGATGGCGACTGCCTCTCCATCGGCGGCAACCATCTCATCCACGCCCTGCGCCGCAACCAGGACCTGAAGATCCTGCTCTTCAACAACCGCATCTACGGCCTCACCAAGGGCCAGTTCTCGCCCACCACGCCCATGGGGCTGGAGAACAAGAGCGCGCCCATGGGAACCATTGACCACCCGGTGCATCCCCTGGCGCTGGCCCTGGCCAGCGAGGCCAGCTTCGTGGCCCGCACCGCGGACAATGACCCGGCCCACATGCGCCAGGTGCTGGCCCGCGCCGCCGAGCATCAGGGGGCGGCTTTTGTGGAGATCCTGCAGAACTGCGTCATCTTCTATGACAAGGCCCACGAGGACTATTACGGCGCCAAGGCCCGCCGCGAGCGCCTGCTCTACCTGGAGGATGGCCAGCCCATGACCTGGGGGGCTGAGATGGGCAAGGGCCTGGCGGTGGAGGGCGGGTCGCTGAAGGCCGTGGATGCGACGGCTGCCAACCGCGATCGCCTGCTGGTCCACCGCGAGGATGACCCCAGCGGCATGATGGCCTTCATGCTCTCGCGCATGGAATACCCCGAATACCCGGTGCCCATGGGCGTGCTGCGCGCCGTCAAGCGCCCGCCCTACCACGCGCTGCTGGAGAATCAGGTGGCCGGGGCCAAGGCCAAGTACGGGGAAGGGGACCTGCAGGCCCTGCTGGCCGGGGGCCGCACCTGGGAGGTGGCTTAGCAGCCCGCCCAAAAGGCGTGACACTCCCTGTTAAAAAATGCTTGTCCCTGGGCCTGCGGTTCTGTAAACTCCCTGCCTACGCTTGCATGTGGCGGGGTAGCTCAGCTGGTTAGAGCAGTGGTATCATAAACCACGGGTCGGGGGTTCGAGTCCCTCCCCCGCTACCACAATCCAAAGAAGACCTTCCTGCGCGGGGAGGTCTTTTTTGCATCCAGGGGCGCGGCATTGGACTCCAAGGACATGTTGGCCCGCTTTGAGGCCGGCTTGCTGGCTGGCGCGCCCCGCTTGAAGGGCAGGCGCCTGCTGGCGGCGGTGAGCGGCGGCGCGGATTCCATGGCCCTGCTGCTGCTGGCCAAGGCCGCGGAGGGCCATCTGGGCTACCGCCTCTGCGCGGCCAGCGCGGACCACGGCCTGCGCAAGGCCAGCGGGGCCATGGATGTGGCGCTGGTGCGCAAGGCCTGCGCCAGCCTGGGCATCCCCTTCACATCCCTGAAGCTGAGATTGAAGCCCGGTCCAGGCCTGGAGGCCCGCGCCCGCGAGGCCAGGCAGGCGGCCCTGGCCAGGGTGGCTTCCCGTTGCCAGGCGCGATTCATCCTGCTGGGGCACCACAGCGGGGACCAGGCCGAGACCCTGCTCATGCACCTCTGCCGGGGCGCCGGGCTGGAGGGCCTGGCGGGCCTCAGGCCCTGCGTGCGGCTGAAGCCCCATGCTGGCGTGGCCTGGCTCAGGCCCCTGCTGGGCTTCGCGCGGCCCGAGCTGGAAGCCTGGCTCCATGCGCAGGGACAGCCCTGGCGCGAGGATTTGAGCAACCAGGACACGCGCCTGCGCCGCAACCTGCTGCGCCTGAAGGCCCTGCCCCTGCTGGAGCAGGCCTGGCCTGGCGCGGGCCAGCGCATGGCTTCCGCGGCCCGGCTCTTGCAGGAGCATGCCGCGCTGATGCAGCAGCTGTCCTCGGCCGCGCTCAAGCGGGCGCGCAAGGGGCCGCGCAGCCTCAGCCTTGGCGAGATGGCTGGCCTAGCGCCCCTGCTCAGGCGCCAGGCACTGCGCCAGGCAGCCCAAGCCTGCCCAGGCCTTGAGAAGGGCCTGGACCAGGCCGCCACCCTGCGGCTGGAGCAGCTGGCAGACAAAGGCCAGGGCCAGGCGGATCTCTTGTCTGGGTGGCGCGCAGCGGCGGGAAAGGGCCTGCTGCGCTTTTCGCGCATATCCAGCCGCGAGACCAAGCGCCCGGCCCGGCGCTTGCGTTGACTTTATCTAATGGCTATGCTAATTTTCTTTGATTGAATAGAACCTTCATCGCGATTGCGACACACGAAACGCAAGGAGCCTTTCCATGGGAAACCAGACTGTGCGCACCCTGTTAGGGTGGCTCATGATCGTCCTCGTCATCCTCTTCTTCATCAGCCGGCTGGACCGCTTGGACAATGCCAGCAAGGAGAAGAAGCTGGTCTACAGCGAGTTCCTCGATGACTGCCAGCAGGGCAAGGTGGACGAGGTGGTGCTGGGCGCCAAGGAGAACGGCCTGGGCTATGACGTCAAGGGCTGGCTCAAGGGCCAGGACAAGGAGAAGGACGCCCCGGCCATAGACCTGATGGCTCCCATGGGCGACACCAGCCTCTTCAGCATCCTGCGCGAGAGCCATGTCAAGGTGACCGCCAAGGTGACCGAGCCCACGCTGATGCAGACCATTGGCGGCCTGCTGGTCAACTTTGGGCCCTTCCTGCTGGTGGTGGTCTTCTTCTTTGTGCTCATGAACCGGGCCAACTCGGGCGGCCCGGGCGGGGCGCTCAACTTTGGCAAGAGCCGCGCCAAGCTGCTGGTGGGCGGGCAGAGCAAGGTGACCTTCGCGGACGTGGCGGGCGTGGACGAGGCCAAGGAGGAGCTGGCCGAGATCATCGACTTCCTCAAGGACCCCGGCCGCTTCCAGAAGCTGGGCGGCAAGATCCCCAAGGGCGTGCTGCTGCTGGGCCCTCCAGGCACGGGCAAGACCCTGCTGGCGCGCGCCGTGGCGGGCGAGGCCGGGCGGCCCTTCTTCAGCATCTCGGGCTCGGACTTTGTGGAGATGTTCGTGGGCGTGGGCGCCAGCCGCGTGCGCGACCTCTTTGAGCAGG
>CAYXCT010000249.1:0-3012 GCA_964463435.1 uncultured bacterium
AGCGGGCTGGTGGGGATGGGCGCGGGCCGCGCCGGCGGGGCGGGCGGCTTGGGCTGCGGGGCCGGGGGCCGGTAGCCAGGGGTCAGCGGGCTGGTGGGGATGGGCTTGGGGGGCTCAGGCTTGCTCGGCGCGGGCAACACCGGCGCCGGGGCCGGGGCCTTGGCAGGCTCGGCTTCAGGCAGCGGGGCCGGCTCAGGCTCGGCAGGCGCGGCCGCCACGGGGGCGGGCTCAGGCTTGGGCGCCGCGGGCAGGGGCTTCTCCGGCTTGGCGGCCGGCAGGATCACGCGGCGGGCCGCCGGCTTGGGCTTGTCAGCCGCCGCCGCCGTGGACTTGGCCTGCGAGGCCAGGTCAGCCAGGAGCTTGTCAGCATCCTGCTGCTCCACCTGGGACAAGTTGCTCTTGGCGTCGATCCCCCGCTTCTTCAGCTCATCCAGGACCTCCTGGGGGGTCTTGCCAGCCTGCTTGGCGATCTCAAAAACCCGGACCTTCATGCTGCTCCTTCCCTCGCGGGGCCATCCCGCGCGTGTGGATGGTCAAGCCTCGGTGCTGGGCTCGGCCTTGCTCTCGCTCTCAGCCTCTGCCTTGGCTTCCGCCTCTGCAGCCGCCTTGGCATCAACCTCGGCCTGCGCGGCAGCCTCTGCGGCCGCCTTGGCATCCGCCTCAGCCTTGGCGATGGCCTCGGCATGCGCCACCTTGGCCGCCTCGAGGATCTTCTCCGCCGTGGCTTCGCCGATGCCCTCCACCTGGCTCAGCTGCTCCACGGTGGCGGCCGACAGGGTGGCCAGGTCGCCAAAGCCCTGCTCGACCAGGCGGTCGGCCGTCTTCTCGCCCACGCCCGGCAGCGCGGCCAGCGCCTCGCGCCCGGCCAGGGCAGCCTGGGCCGCCCTCAGCTGCTCTTCGGCCAGCTGGGCCTCGCTCTTGATGTCCACGCGCCAGCCGGTCAGCTTGGCCGCCAGGCGCACATTCTGGCCCTTCTTGCCGATGGCCAGGGAGAGCTGGTCTTCCGGCACCAGCACCAGGGCCGCGTGCTGCGCCTCGTCCAGCACCACCCGGGATATCTTGGCCGGCGAGAGGCTGGCGATGATGAACTTCTCCTGGTCTTCCTGCCAGGGGATGATGTCGATCTTCTCCCCCAGGATCTCATTGACGATGGCCTGCACGCGGGTGCCCTTCATGCCCACGCAGGCGCCCACCGGGTCCACCTTGCTGTCATGCGACTCCACCGCGATCTTGGTGCGGGTGCCCGCCTCGCGGGCCACGCCCTTGATCTCGACGATGCCCTCGGCGATCTCGGGCACCTCCAGCTCAAAGAGCTTCTTCACCAGGTTGGGGTGGGTGCGCGAGACGATGATCTTGGGGCCCTTGCTGGTGCGGCGCACGTCCACCACGTAGACCTTCACGCGGTCGCCGTTGCCGTAGTCCTCGCGGAAGACCTGCTCCTTGGGCGGCAGCAAAGCCTCGGTCTCGCCCAGGTCCACCATCACGTTCTTGCCCTCGCTGCGCAAGACGGTGGCGGCCACGATGTCGTTCTGGCGCGACTTGAAGTCGTTGTAGACCATGTCGCGCTCGGCCTCGCGCACGCGCTGCACCACCACCTGCTTGGCGGTCTGCGCCGCGATGCGGCCAAAGTCCACCGGCGGCAGGGGCAGCTCCACCTCCTGCTCCAGCTCGATGTCTTCCATGTATTCCCGGGCCTCGGACAGCGAGAGCTCCTTGTCCGGGTCGACGACCTGCTCCACCACCTTCTTGATGGCAAAAGCGTTGAACTCGCCGGTCCGGGTGTCAAAATGGACGGCGATGTTGTAGTTGGGGCCGTAGCTCTTCTTGCTGGCCGAGGCCATGGCGGCTTCGACGTGCTCGATGAGCGTGGCTTCCTCAATGCGCTTGCTGCGTGCGATCTGGCGGATGGCCTCCAGGATGGCCATGTTCATGGAACTTCCTCCATACAGGCCTGCGCGTGATCCCGGCGAGCGGCCTGAGCTGGGCGGCCGCGCACCGGTCGCGGCTTGGGGTGTGTTTGCCTGCAAAACAAAAAATGGGCCTTGGGGGGCCCATTTGTTGCATGGTCCAAAATCGAACAAAGTTTAGCAGATAGGCGCAGGGCCTGCAAGGCAAAAAGCGCCTAGAGCTCTGCCTGAGGCTCACCATCGAGGCACAGCAGGTGCTCCTTGCCGCTCTGGTCCTTGAACCACTGGGTCAGGGTGATGCAGGGCCGGCCCGTGGCCGGGGAGACATAGGGCGGGCTGGCCAAGAAGCCGCTGCCGGCCTCAGCCGCCAGGTAGAAGTATTCCCGGTAGCTATGATCCGTGCCTTTGGCATTGGGCTTGGCCAGGCCCATGGGCGCAATGGCCGCGGCCTCGGTCACTTGGCGGCCTTTGCTATCCAGCACGTAAAAGCCCTCTTCGCCGGCCAGGGCATGATCAAAGCCCTCAGGCAGGGCCTGGCTGAGGCTGGCCAGGGCCTTGGCCATCTTGGCCTCTTGCGCCTGGCGCTGGCTGCGGCTCTCGCGGAAGCGGGCCAGGGTGGTCTTGCGGAAGGCCTCGGCCAGGGCCTCGGTGGCATGGCGGCCCTCTTCGCTCAAGGGGCTGCCCGGGTCTGCAGGCCGGCCCAGGTAGTAGCCCTGGATGAGCTCAGCGCCCAGCTCCAGGCTGGCCAGGGCCTCCGAGGCGGTCTCCACGCCCTCGGCCAGCACCCGCGCCCCGGTCTTCAGCGCCAGGTTGGCCACGCTGCGGAAGATCTCCTGCTTGGTCTCATCCTTCTCCAGCCCGCGGATCAGGCCGGCGTCTATCTTGAGGATGTCGGGCTTGAAGAGCGCGATGCGGTCCAGGTTGCTGTGCCCGGCGCCTATGTCATCCAGCGCGATGCGGAAGCCGGCGGCCCGGTGGCGGTGGATGAAGGAGCCCAGGGCGCTGGTGTTCTCCACCTTGGATTCCGTGATCTCTATGACCACCCGCTCGGCCGGGATGCCCAGCTGCTCGGCCAGGTGCAGCAGCTGGCCCGCGCCCTCCAGGC
>CAYXCT010000250.1:0-3000 GCA_964463435.1 uncultured bacterium
GCACCTGCCCCTTCTTCACCGTGGCCCCCTCGTAGGCAACGATCTTGTCCACGCGCCCGGTCACGTGCGGCAGGATGGAGACCAGGTTGAGGGGCTGGATGTTGCCCGTGGCCTGCACATAGGTGTTGAGGTCGCCGCGGGTGACCGCCACCTTCTGGATGCTGCCCTTGGCGGCCTTGCCGCTGCAGCCGGCCAGGGCCAGGGCCGCGGCGGCGGCCAGGGTCAAAAGGGCGCGCTTGCTGGTCATTGCTTGCCTCCTTCATCTTCAAAGCCCAAGCCCAGCGCCTTCTGGTAGGCGACGCTGGCCTGGGCCGCGCTTAGGACCGCGGAAAGTTGGTTCTCCTGGGACTGGATGAGGTTGGTCTCAGCCTGCTCAAAGTCAAGGTACTGGGCCTGGCCGGCCTCGAAGAGCCGGTTGACGGTCTCAAAGCGCTGCTGGCCCACCTGCATGGCCAGGTCCTGCACCGGCATGCGGTCAAAGGCGCTGCGGTAGGATGTCCAAGCCTGCTGCAGGGCCGTGCGCAAGCTGGCCTTCTCATCGCGCAGGGTGTCCTGCTGGCTCTTCCAGGCCTGCTCGGCCTGGCTGATGGCCGCCTCCTGGCCGCCGCCGGCGAAGAGGTTGTAGCTGGCAGTGAGCCCCACGGTCCAGAGGCTCTGGTTGGGCGGCCAGGCGCCCACACCTGCTGTGGTGCTGGTGCCGCCCGAGTAGGTGTAGCCAGCATTGGCGCTCAGGGTGGGGTAGCGGCTGGCCACGCTGGCCATGTAGGCCGACTCCGCGGCATCCGCGGCGGCCTGCTGGGCCAGCAGGTCGGGATGGCCATTGAGGCGCTCAAGGTCGAGGCTGAAGTCGCTGGGCGGCGCGGGGGGCTTGAGCTCCCCGGAGACCGCCAGGCTGTCCCCGCTGTCCTCGGTGCGCCCCAGCTGGTCGGCCAGGTTGCGGCGGTCAGAGGCCTGGCTCAGCATGGCCTGGTTCAGCTGCCAGCGGGTCTGCTCCTCGTCGGACTTGGCCTGCAGATAAGCCCAGCGGGGCTGCTGTCCGGACTGATACTCCAGGTTCAGGTAGCGCGTCTCCTGCACCAGCAGGGTCATGATCTCGTTCAGCATCTTGATGTTCTGCTGGTCGTAGAGCACCTGGTTGAAGGCCTGCCGCAAGGATGACCGCAGGCCATAGCTGGCCTGGCGATAGGCCGCCTGCTTGCCCTCCAGGCTGTGCGCGCTCTGCTGGCGGGCGTAGAAATCGCCGAAGCCGTCGAACAGGGTGTAGGTGGCGGCCAGGCCCAGGCTGTAGCTGCTGCTGTCCGCCTCCGCGCCCTGGCCATAGCCCAGGCCCAGGGGCGTGCCGACCACCCGGCTGCCGGCATCATCGCTGCTGAGGCCCTGGCTGCCGCGGCGGGAGAGGCCGCCATTGAGGGAGAGCTGGGGCCAGAAGCTGGCGTCCGACACGCTGAGCGCGGCATCGGCAGCCTGCCGGCTGTGCTGGGACGCGCTCAAGGCGGGGTTGGCCTGCAGGGCTTCGGCGCGGGCCTGGTCCCAGGTGAGGGTCTCGGCCCCCAGGCGCAGGCTCAGGGCCAGGGCGCAGAGCCCGGCCGCCCGCCTTGTGAATGAGGTTGAGTGCATGGCATCCTTCCAGTGAAAGGTCTGGTTGCACACTGAATCTAACGCGCCGGGGCCGGCCCTGGCCAGCGTTATTCAGTATCTTTCTGTACCGAATTGTAAGCCGCCCTGCTTTGGCCTTGCCGCAAGCCCGCCCGCTCCCTTATGCTCGATCCAAGCTTCATGCTGAGGGAGGGATCATGGGCACCGAAGTGCTGATCATCGATGACGACCGGGAGCTGGGCACCCTGCTCACCGCCTACCTGGCCAAGTTCGACATCAAGGCGCTCACCGCCGAGCACCCGGATGCGGGCCTCCGGCTCTTCCGCAAGCACCATCCCAGCCTGGTCATCCTGGATGTGATGCTGCCGGGGCGGGACGGCTTTGAGGTCTGCAAGGAGCTGCGGCGCGAGGGCCACACCCCGGTCATCATGCTGACCGCCCGCGGCGAGGTGTCGGACAAGGTGGTGGGCCTTGAGCTGGGCGCCGACGACTACCTGGCCAAGCCCTTTGACCCGCGCGAGCTGGTGGCCCGCATCCAGACCGTGCTGCGGCGCAGCCGGCCTGGCGCACCAGCAGCGGGGCGGCTGAAGAGCGGGCCCCTGCTGCTGGACCCTGCCAAGCGCAGCGCCAGCCTGAAGGGGCAGGACCTGGAGCTGACCACCACCGAATTTGAGATCCTGGCCCTGCTGATGGCCGCGCCCGGCCAGGTGGTCAAGCGGGACGACATCATCAAGCAGCTGCGCGGCGAGGAGGCCGAGGCCTTCAACCGCTCAGTGGACCTGGCCGTGAGCCGCCTGCGCGCCAAGCTGGGCGACTCGGGCAAGGACCAGCGCTACATCAAGACCGCCTGGGGCGCCGGCTACGTCTTCTCCGGGAAGGTGGAGCGCCATGATTGAGGCCCGCCCCCTGCGCCGCCAGATCTTCAGCCTGCTGGCCCTGGTCTTCTTCCTCACCAGCCTCTGCGTGGCGGTGGCGGTGGCCGGCTTCATGGCCCTGCACCGCCCGCCCGCGGGCGCGCACGCCACCCTGCACCGCAACCTCGTCTACCACTTCGTGGGGCTGGCCCAGCGCATCGGCCAGCCGCCCGACTTGGCCGAGGCCGCCAGCCTGGCCCGCGGCCTGAACCTGAAGCTGCGCATCCGCGGCCCCCATCTGGCCTGGGATTCAGAGCCCGGCCTGCCCGCCTGGCAGGAATTCGTGCCCCGGCCCGGCCCGCCGCCGGGGGAGTCTGAGGACGAGGCGGATGACCCGCCCGCGGTGCAGACCGGCCAGATCCGGGGCTACTGGGCCACGCAGGTCAGCCAGGGCGGGCAGCAGTGCCTCTTCCTGCTGCCCGGCGGCCCGGACAGCGGCATCTCCACCGGCAAGGTGGCCTTCCTCATCGGCCTCATCCTGCTCATCCTG
>CAYXCT010000251.1:0-2985 GCA_964463435.1 uncultured bacterium
TGGGCTTGCGGTACATGTGGGCAAAGCCCGCGTCATAGAGCTTGCTGGGCGCGCCCTGGTTGGCCAAGGCCCGGCCCACCAGCAGCATGGCCTGCTTGAAGAGCCTCTCCTCTTTCACCGCGGCCTCCAGCTGGCCCAAGGTGCTGCGCAATATCTTCTGATCCTCCCAAGTGGCGCGAAAGACCACGGCGCAGGGGCAGTCCGCCCCATAGGCCGGCAGCAGGTCCTGGCAGATCTTGTGGATGAGGGACACGGAGAGGAAGATGGCCATGGTGGCCTGGTGCTCTGCCAGGCCGCGCATCTGCTCCAGGGCCGGCATGGGCGTGCGGCCCTCGCCGCGGGTGAGGATGACGGTCTGGCTGACCTCGGGGATGGTCAGCTCCGCGCCCAGCGCCGCGGCCGCGGCCGTGAAGCTGCTGACCCCTGGGATGACCTGGTAGGGGATGCCGCGCGCCTGGAGCAGCTTGACCTGCTCGCCGATGGCGCCATAGATGGCCGGGTCGCCGCTGTGCAGGCGCACCACGCGCTTGCCCGCGCGCCAGCCCTGCTCCATGGCGGCCACGATGGCCTCCAGGTCCATGGCCGCGGAATCATGGCGCTCGCAGGCCGCAGGAGCCAGGGCCACGGCCGCGGGATGCACCAGGCTGCCGGCATACACCAGCACCTGGGCCTGGCCCAGCTCGCGCGCCGCGCGCACGGTCAGGTAGTCCGGATGCCCCGGCCCGGCGCCCACAAAGAGGACTGGCAGAGACTCAGCCACGCTCATGCCTCCACAGCATCAAAAGAGCCTGCGCCAGCAGGCAAGCGGCCAGGCCCAGGCCAAAGGCCCAAGCCAGGCCCAGGCTCTGCAGGCCCAAGGCTAATATAATAAGGAAAGCCACAAAGCCCAGCATGGCCTGCAAAAAGCCCTTGAGCACCTGGCCCAGGGCCGCTGGCCCCTGGCTCCAATGGCAATCCGCCACCACCACGCTGCTGGCCACTGGAAAGGGCGCCAGCAACCCGCTCCAAGCCGGGCCCAAGGCCTGGGCCAATCCCGTGAGCCCCAGCACCATGGCGCCAGCCAGGGCCATGCGAAGCGCCAGCTCCAGCGCCCAAGCCTGCCTCGGCAGGCTTTTCTCATCCATGGGAGCATCGGACCGGCCTGGCAGCAGAGCCTGGCCCAGCAGCAGGGCCGCCAAGCCCACCAATCCGCAAGCCCAGACAGGCAAGCGCACTGGCAGCAGCAAGCGGGCGATGCAGAAAAAGAGCAGCCAGCCCAGGCCCAAACAGATCAGCACCGCTTTCCAGCGCGCCACAGCGCGCAGGGCGCTGAGCCGCGCCAGGCCGGCATAGGCCGGGCAAAATGCCGTGAGCGGCAGCAGGCCCAGCAGGGTGCTGGCGCTGGCCGCCTGGGCAAAAGCCAGGCCCTGCTGCAAGCTGAGCACAAGCAGGATGGGCCCGGCCACAATGGGCAGCGCCGCGGCCATGCCTGCCATGCGCGGGCCATAGCGCCGGCCAGCCAGCGATGCCAGGCCCACCAGGCTGGGGGCGAGCAAGAGGCGCAGAAGGAGCAACGAGGTCAAGGGCCTCAACAAGAAAACCGCCCGAAGGCGGTGGCGGTGAACCTTTATTGGTTTGCCCCGATTATACCCGCGCCACGCGGCCTGCCGCAAGCACACCATTAAAGGTAGGGGCAATTTGCCCCCACCCTTTGCCAATGGCAGACCTTGACGCGCGCAGTATTAGCCCTTAACATTGAACCATCACAGGATGCTCCTGGGCGGCCAATGGCAAATCTGCATCAATTCTGGCTGGATCAAAGCGCTTATGACCTTGAAACTGCCGAAGCCATGCTCAAATCAGGGCGCTATCTCTATGTTTTGTTCTGCTGCCAGCAAGCAGTTGAAAAGAAATTGAAAGCACTGTCAATGAAGCGCACCAACGCATTCCCACCCCGCCTACATCAATTGACGAGGCTGGCAGAAGCTGCAGGTTGTGCATTAAATGAGAAACAAGAAGACTTTCTGCGCGAGCTCTCCAGTTACTATGTGCAATCACGCTACCCCGAAGAGATTGCTACCATGGGCAAAGATGTCGACCTAGGCTTGGCAGAAGACATCCTTAAGAAGACCCGTGAGGTGCTGCAATGCCTGCAATAGACCAAACCACACAAGACCGCCTGCAAAGAGCCGTGGCCATTGCGCGCCAGCATGTGTCGTTGGAAGCAGCCTACTTCTTCGGATCTCGATCCCGCGGCCAGGGTGACAAATGGAGCGACCTTGACCTGGCTTTCTTCATCAAAAATGCCGAATCTTGGACCTTGCAGCAGCGGACCTGGCTGACGGTTGAGGTGCAGAAAAAGGCTGGCGATGACATTGAGCCGCACTTTTTCTCTGCTAAAGCGCTGCGTGAGCCTTCAAAGCAGGGATTTGAATCGATCGTTCTGGCTGAGGGGATTCGCTTGTAAAAGTTCACTCGGCTGAGACCTGCTCAAAAACAAGAACGCCACCCAGGTTAGGGTGGCGTTCTTGTTTTGGTCGCTATTTATACTAGCTACCCCACGCTCACCGGCACCAGGGCCATGGTGTCATTGCCGAAGATGTCGATGACCTTCACGGCCACGATGTAGCGGCCCGGCTTGTCGTAGGTGTGGGCCGCAGTCTTCAGCTCCAGCTCGCGGTCATTGCGCGTCCTGAAGCTCTGCCACTCGTTCTCAAAGATGTAAGCGCCGGTCCAGCGCTCCTCATAGTCCAAGAACACCCCTTCCGCCACCACGGGCAGGTCCAGCGAAGCCTCCACGCCCATCTGCTTGGTGATGGAAGGCAAATGCACACAACTGCTCGACAGGGTGGGCTTTTATTTCAACTATGCCTCGTTTTCCAAGAGCAAATTGAAATCCTTCTCAAATCCAAGATGATTATCCTGGGTAAAGAACGGCATACCCCAAATAATATACTTGCGAGACCTCCAAAGCTGTTCCAAACGATGATTCTTTTTGAGCGTCTT
>CAYXCT010000252.1:0-2953 GCA_964463435.1 uncultured bacterium
TCCAGCACCGTCTGGCGGGTGATGCCGTCGAGGGCGCCCAGGCTGGTGGGCGGCGTCAGCAGGCGGCCGCGCCGCAGGATGAAGAGGTTGTCGCCCGTGCACTCGGCCACATAGCCGTCCTGGGTGAGCAGGATGGCCTCTGGGCAGCCGCGCTGCTGGGCCTCGATCTTGGCCAGGATGTTGTTCAGGTAGTTGAGCGACTTGATCTTGGGGCTCAAGGCCTCGTTGGCGTTGCGGCGCGTGGACACCGTGGCGATGGAGAGGCCCTCCTGGTAGAAGCGCTCCGGGTAGAGCTTGATGGCATCGGTGATGATGAACCAGGTGGGCGCGCTGCAGTTCTCAGGGCCCAGCCCCAGGTCGCCCGGGCCGCGGGTGACCACCAGGCGGATGTAGGCATCGCGCTGGCGGTTGGCGGCCAGGGTGCGCAAGAGCTCGCGGCTCATGGCCTGCGGCGCCAGCGGGATGCTGATCATCAGGGCCTTGGCCGAGTCGTAGAGGCGCTTGATGTGCTCGGGCAGGCGGAAGACCCGGCCATTGTAGGCCCGGATGCCCTCGAAGACCCCATCGCCGTAGAGCAGGCCGTGGTCAAAGACGGAGACCACGGCTTTCTCACTGGGCGTCAGCTTGCCATTCAAGTTCACGATCATAGTCAGGGGCCTCAAGCAAAGGTTTGGTTCAAGCTAAGGGAAGGATGCGCCCGTCTTCCATGCGCACCACGCGGTCGGCGCGCCCGGCCAGGGCCTCATTGTGGGTGACGATCACCACGGCCTGGCCGCGCGAGCGCGCCCCGGCCAGCAGCAGGTCGTGCACCGCCTCGGCGGTCTGGCTGTCCAGGTTGCCGGTGGGCTCGTCGGCCAGCAGCACCGCCGGCTGCATGGCCTGGGCCCGCGCCAGGGCCACCCGCTGCTGCTCGCCGCCCGAGAGCTCGCCGGGCTTGTGGCTGGCGCGGTGCGCCAGGCCCATCTCCTCCAGCAGGCGGGCCGCGGCGGCAGCGGCCTTGCGCCGCGGCTCGCCGGCGATCATGCGCGGCAGGGCCACGTTGTCGAGGGCGCTCAGCTCGGGCAGCAGGTGGTGGAACTGGAAGACGAAGCCGATGGACTGGTTGCGGCGCCGGCTGGCCTGGGCGTCGCCCAGGGCCAGCAGGTCCTCGCCCAAGAGCTGGATGCTGCCGCTGCTGGGGCGGGCCAGGCCGCCCAGCAGGTAGAGCAGGGTGGTCTTGCCGGCCCCGCTGGGCCCCACCACCGCCACCACTTCGCCCCGCTGGGCCTCGAAATCCACGCCCTTGAGCACCAGGGTCTGCGTGCCCTGCCCTAAGTAGGACTTGGCCAGGCCCCGGCCTTTGAGCACCGGCTCACTCATAGCGGATGGCTTCCACGGGGTCCAGGCGGCCGGCGGCCCAGGCGGGGTAGAGCGAAGCCAGCAGGCAAGTGGCCAGCGCCAGCGCCAGGATGAGGGCCAAGTCTGATGCCTGCACCTGCACCGGGAGGCTTTCTATGTAGTACACCGAGCCGCCGCCAGGGATGGCGATGGGATGCGCCTTGGCGAACCAGCACAGGCCCAGGCCCAGCAGGCCTCCCAGCAGGATGCCCAGCGAGCCTATCATCAGCCCCTGGCCGACAAACAGCTTCGCCAGCGCGGCGCGGGTGGCGCCCAGGCTCTTGAGCACGCCGATGTCCTTCTGCTTCTCCATCACCACCATGATGAGGGTGCTGGCGATGTTGAAGGCCGCCACCGTGACCATGCAGGCCAGGATGATGAACATGATGCGCTTCTCGGTGCCCAGGGCGGTGAAGAGGTTGTGGTGCATGCCCAGCCAGTCGCTGGCCCAGTAGCGCAGCCCGCCACCGCGCGCCTGGATGGCGGCCGCCACCGCGGGCGCCTCGTCCAGGCGGTCCACCCGGATGCCGATCTGGTTGATGGCCCCTGGCGCGTCAAACAGCGCCTGGGCATCGGCCAGGGCCATGTAGAGCATGCCGCTGTCGTACTCATAGAAGCCGGTCTTGAAGATGCCGGCCACCCGCACCTTGGCCGCCCGCGGCAGGGGGCCCATGGGCGTGGCCCTGAAGACCGGCGAGAAGAGCGTCAGCTCCTGCCCGGCATGGGCGTTCAGGTTGGCCGCCAGCTCGCGGCCCAAGAAGACCGGGGCGTCCTGGCCCTCAGCCGCGGGGCCGCCCTCCAGGTCTTGCAGGCGCCCCTCCTGCAGGCTCTCGGCCAGCCGGGCCACCTGCGAATGCTCCTGCGGCAAGATGCCGGCCACCATCACCCCGGTCACCCCGCCCTCGGAGCGCAGCATGCCCTGGCCCTGCCAGGTGGGCGAGGCCGCCACCACATGGGGCAGCCGGCGGATGTCCTCCAGCAGGCCCTGATAGTCCTTGAGCCCGCCGCGCTCGTAGGCGTTGACCACCACATGCGCGTTGGTGCCGATGATCTTGTCGCGGATGTCGCGGTCAAAGCCGTTCATCACCGAGATGACCACGATCAGCCCAGCCACCGACACCGCCACCCCGGCCACCGAGATGAGGGTGATCAAGTTGATGAAGCCGCGCCGGCGCTTGGGCCGCGCCCAGCGCAGGGCCAAGAAGGCCTCCCAGCCCATCAGGCCTTGCCCTCTTCAGCGGCGGCATCCGCCGCCAAGGGCTTCATCAGCGGGAAGAGCAGCACGTCGCGGATGCTGGCCGCGTTGGTGAGCACCATCACCAGGCGGTCTATCCCCAAGCCCATGCCGCCGGCCGGGGGCATGCCATGCTTGAGCGCGGTGACGAAATCCTCGTCCATCATGGCCGCCTCGTCGTCGCCCTTGGCGCGGGCCTTGAGCTGCTCCTCAAAGCGGGCGTGCTGGTCCTCAGGGTCGTTGAGCTCGGAGAAGCCATTGGCCAGCTCGCGGCCCACCATGAACAGCTCAAAGCGGTCGGCCAGGCCGGGCGCGCCGGCCTTGGGCTTGGCCAGGGGCGAT
>CAYXCT010000253.1:0-2952 GCA_964463435.1 uncultured bacterium
CTGGTGGCGGCCGTGGTGGCGGATGCCAGCCCGGACGACCTGAAGGCCCTGGGCGACCAGCTCAAGGACAAGCTGGGCTCGGGCGTGGTGCTGCTGGGCTCGGCGATGGAGGGCAAGGCGACCCTGGTGGCCATGGTGACCAAGGACCTGGTGGCCAAGGTCTCGGCCGGCAAGCTGGTGGCAGAGCTGGCGCCCATCGTGGGCGGCAAGGGCGGCGGCAAGCCCGAGATGGCCCAGGCCGGGGGCAAGGACGCGGCCCAGCTGGGCGCAGCTATCGCCGCGGCCAGGGCCGCGGTAGAGAAGATGGTGGGCTGAGGTGGAGCGCCTTCTGGCCATCGACCTGGGGGAGCGCCGCATCGGGCTGGCCTATGCCGACCCGGGCGGCACTTTCGCGCTGCCAGCGGGCTTTTTGGAGGTGCGCTCCGAGGAGGACGCCACCACCCAGCTGGCTGAGCTCATCGCGGAGGAGAACGTGACTGAGGTGGTGGTGGGCCTGCCCTACAACATGGATGGCAGCGACAGCGCCGGGGTCAAGAAGGTGATGGTGCTGCTGCAGATGCTGCAGGACAAGCTGGCCAAGCCGGTGCTCTTCCACCCCTGGGACGAGCGGCTCACCAGCCACCAGGCCCAGGGCCTGCTGGTGGAGGCCGAGCTCAAGCATTCCGGCAAGCGCCGCCGCGGCAGGGTGGATGCGGTGGCGGCTTCGCTGATCCTTCAATCCTTCCTCGACACCCGGGTGACGGACCGCAACACCATCCGCCGCGCCGGGCTGAGCCTCTGATGCGCCCATCCCTTCTCGCATTCCTGCTGCTGGCCCTGGCGCCAGCCCTGGCCGCGGCGCCGGACGCCGCGGGCGACAGCCCCGAGGGCCGCGTCTTCTCGGTGCCACTGGGCGCCGGGGCCGGCCGCATCGCCCGTGACCTGAAGGCCCAGGGCTTCATCGCCAGCGAGACGCTCTTCAAGGCCGAGGTGCTGCTGAGCGGCAGCCGCGGCCAGCTCAAGGCCGGCGAGTACGAGATCCCCGAGGGCGCCTGGAGCTGGGGCATCCTTGGCATCCTGAGCAGCGGCAAGTCCATGACCCATCCCTTCACGGTGCCCGAGGGCTTCAGCAGCAGCCAGATCGCCGCCCTGCTGCAGGGCAAGGGCCTGGCGGACGGCGCCAAGTTCCTGGCCCTGGCGCGCGACCCGGCCCAGGCCCGGCGCTTGAGCATCAGCGCCGCGAGCTTGGAGGGCTACCTCTTCCCGGACACCTACCAGATCCCCCGCGGCTTTGGCGAGGCGCGCATCCTGGGGCTGATGGCGGCCCGCTTCCGCGAGCGGGTGCCCGCGGGCTTGCTGGAGAAGGGGAGGGCCCATGGCTTGAGCCCGCATCAGGTGCTGACCCTGGCCTCCATCGTGGAGCGCGAGGCGCGCGCGGATGCTGAGCGGGCCAAGGTGGCCTCGGTCTTCGTCAACCGGCTGGCCCAGGGCCAGCGCCTGGAGAGCTGCGCCACGGTGCGCTATGCCACCGGCAAGTTCACCGGGCCGGTGCTGGATGAGGACCTCCATTTCCATTCGCCCTACAACACCTACCGCCACAAGGGCCTGCCGCCCGGCCCCATCTGCTCGCCCGGGCTCAAGTCCATCCTGGCCGCCGCCGAGCCGGCGCAGACCGACTATCTCTTCTTTGTGGTCGCCAGCAATGGCGAGCATGTGTTCAGCCGCACCTTTGAGGAGCACAAGCAGGCCAAGTTCCGCTACAAAGCCAAGGTGCGGGCGGGCGTCATCGAGGAATGAACAGGCCTCCACGCGGGTTGTGATGAGCCATGGAACCCCCCATAGTCGGCTGCTGCCGGCCCTGCTGCTCTGCCTGGCCCTGGCCATGCCCGCGCTCCTGCGCGCCGATTCGGCCACGGCCTGGCTCTCGCCCAGCCAAGCCGTGGCCGGGGATGCCACCAGCTTCAGCTTGCTGGCCATCCCCAGCGCTGGCAGCTCTGTGCAGACCCTGGCCCTCACCTTCTCAGCCTCGGACAGCCTGCTCAGCGCCGGCTGCCCCAGCTTGCCGGGGACGGTGGTGGATGTGTATGGCGACAGCCTCTACGCCACCCTGCCCTCCCCCATCACCTCGGACAGCAGCCCCAACTTCATACAGATCACCTTCAGCGCCCAATTGGCCGCCTCGGAGACCTTGGGCGGCTTTTTGAATGGGGATGCCGGCAGCTTGCTCGCTGCGGCCCCGGGCGCCTCCTTTCAGGTGCTGGTGAGCCAGCCCACTTTCACCTTTACGGCCTCACCGAGCATCAGCCCCACCAGCACCATCACCAGCACGCGCACCCATTGGCCCACGCGCACCTTCAGCGGCACGCCGACCAGCAGCCAGACCCCCACCTGCACAGAGACCCCAGAGGACACTGCCACTGCGACTGGCAGCAGCACTATGTCGCCCAGCGCCACCCTTACGCCCAGCATCAGCGCTACCCCGGCGGACACCGATACTGCCACGCCCAGCAGCTCAGCGACTGAGACCTCCACTTCCACTGAGACGCCCACATCCACGCAAACACCCAGCTCCACTGAGACGCCCAGCTCCACTGAGACGCCCAGCTCCACTGAGACGCCGAGCGCCACGGAGACGCCGAGCGCCACGCCCACGCCGAGCTTCAGCGTGACCGCCACGGGCACTTACAGCGCCACGGCCACGGCGAGCGGCACAGAGACCAGCACGGTGACCGTGAGCTCCACTTCCACGCAAACGCCCAGCTCCACGGAGACGCCGAGCGCCACGCCCACGCCGAGCTTCAGCGTGACCACGACTGGCACTTATAGCGCCACGGCCACGGCGAGCGGCACAGAGACCAGCACGGTGACCGTGAGCTACACTTCCACTGAGACGCCCACTTCCACGCAGACGCAAAGCTCCACGGAGACGCCGAGCGCCACGCCCACGCCGAGCTTCAGCGTGACCGCCACGGG
>CAYXCT010000254.1:0-2937 GCA_964463435.1 uncultured bacterium
CCACGCCCGCGGAATAGGTGCCCCCATTGTCCGCCCCAACAAAAGTCAAGGTGGCGGGCACGGAATCCGTGATGGTGATGTTGACCGCGCCAGCGCTGTCGTTGCTGTAAGCCAGGGTAAAGGTGATGGTGGAGCCGAATATGGCTGTGCTCACATTGGCGGATTTGACCAGGCTCATGAGCGGCGTGCAGGTGGAGCTGGGAGTGAAGGTGCCGGTCACTGTGAAGGTGGGGGTGATGGTCCGCGTGCTGCTTGGTGTGCCAGTGCTAGTGCGGGTAGGAGATGGGGTGGGGCTAGCAGAAAAAGTGGAGCTGATGCTGAAGGTGGGACTGATGCTGAAGGTCGAGGTCTGCGTAGGGCTGACTGTGATGGTTGGAGTATCCGTCGGGGAGCCTGCTGGACCCAGCACCTCAACCATCTGGCCCACCACATTGCTCCCGTAGCTAGTGCAGCCGCTGGCCGTGTAAGTCAGGCTTTGGCTGACCATGGAAGTGCTCGCAGCTGCCCAATCCCCAAATCCCATAAAATGATGGTTAGTCTGCGTTACAGCAGTCGTGTACCTGTTTGAGCCGTTGGCCTGCGCAAGGGTGGGGGCATTGGTGCAGCTGCAAAGCGCATTGGCGAAGCCAACCAAGATGCTTGCCGAGCTGATGGGAGTGATGGTCACATTCACAGGCCAGGGGGAACCGGTCGGAGTCGCAATGTTCGCATTGGTCGCACCTATCCCGGACGAGCCGCTGTAGCTCCAAACAACCGCGCTCAAAGAACCCGTGTAGTAGTTAGGGCTGGGAGTGTACACAACATTGTTGCTGCCTGTCGCCGGATTGGTCAGATAAAAGACATCCGAGTAGCAGCTTCCCGAATTATCGCCCCGTCGCGCCACAGACATGGCCGTTCCATTGTAAGTCACGCTCCAAGTCGTTGCTGCCTCATACTCAATAGCCACAAAAAGGATCAATCCAGAGCCGGTAGTTTCCGTGAAAGCATTTGTGATTGATCCTATTCCAGGAGCACCGTTTGTAAAGACAGTTGCATCACTATTGTATGTTGGTGCGCTTTGCACCATGGGAGCAAACGAAAAGAAGAAAAGCATAAAAATGCTTTTCCAAATCAACTCTTTTGACTTTGACAGAGATAAAATTGAAATTTTAGTGCACATGGCTAATCCTCGTCATGGCTATTTTTTATCACATACGAATTATACCACAATATTTATTGGATATTTTATTTTTTAAAATTATTAGACATTTTTAAAATATTCCACCTAATAAAACAAAAAAGGGCCCGAAGGCCCTCTTTCTCATTCATTTGCAGCTATAAAACCCGCCTACCAAGCCCTGCCATCACGCTGGCCAAGCCCTCTTTGAACGGAGCCCTGACCACTCCATGCTCGGTGATGATGGCGCTGATCAAGCGGTGCGGGGTGACATCAAAGCCCAGGTGCAGGGCCTTGGTCCCCTTGGGCGCCATCTCCTTGCCCGCCACCTTGGTCACCTCTTCGCTGGGCCGCTCCTCAATGGGGATGTCCTCGCCGCGCTCCAAGCTCATGTCCACGGTGGAGACCGGCGCCGCCACATAGAAGGGTATCTTGTGCTCATAGGCCAGCACGGCCAGGCTGTAGGTGCCTATCTTGTTGGCCACATCGCCCTGGGCCGTGATGCGGTCCGCGCCCACGATCACCACGTCCACCTGCCCGCGCGCCATCAAAAAGCCGGCGGTGTTGTCGCAGATGAGGGTGTGGGGGATCTTGGCTTCCTTGAGCTCAAAGGCCGTCAAGCGGGCGCCCTGCAGATAGGGCCGGGTCTCATCCACCCAAACGGAGAGCTTCTTGCCCTCAGCCACGGCCGAGCGCACCACGCCCAGCGCCGTGCCGTGGCCCGCCGTGGCCAGGGCCCCGGTGTTGCAATGGGTCAGCACCCGGTCGCCATCGCGCATCAGGCTGGCGCCGGTGCGGCCCAGGCTCTCGTTGATGGCCACATCCTCCTTGTGCATGCGCACCGCCTCGGCCACCAGCAGCTCGCGCATCTTGGGCATGCGCCGGTCGCGAAGCTGGTCGCAGGCATTGAGCATGCGCGCCACGGCCCAGGCCAGGTTGATGGCCGTGGGCCGGGTGGCCTTGAGCATGGCGCCCGCCTTCTCCAGGTCCTTGCGCAGGGCCTCATAGGTCTTGGCTTTGCTCTTCAGCACGGCCTGCGCCATGCCGTAGGCGGCCGCCACGCCGATGAGCGGCGCGCCGCGCAGCTTCATGCTGCGGATGGCCTCCGCGGTCTGCCTGGCATCCAGGCTGGTGGCGTACACGGTCTTGCCGGGCAGCTGAAGCTGGTCCAAGATCTTGAGCCGGCCCTTGTTCCATTCCAGGGTCTTGAGCATCCACATTCTCCATGCCGGCCAGGCCCGCCTCTCGGCGGTCCCGGCGCGGGAAAGCGCCCCCCGGGGCGCGGATTCACATGCGGCGGATGGCCTCTGCCATCAGCTGCGTCAGCCGGGGCTCTGCCTCGCCCGCGATGCGGATGATCTCCGCGACATTGGCGGGCTTCAGCCTGTCGGCGATGCACTCGTCCGTGACCACCGAGATGCCCAGCACCCGCATGCCCCCATGCACCGCGGCGATCACCTCGGGCACCGTGCTCATGCCCACCACATCGGCGAACTGGCTGAGCATGCGGTATTCTGCGCGGGTCTCCAGGTTGGGCCCGGTCACCGCCACATAGGTGCCGGTCTGGACTTTGATGCGCAGGTCCCAGGCGGCCTGCTGCGCCAGCTGGATGAGCTTGCGGTCATAGGGCTCGCTCATGTCTGGAAAGCGACCTCCCAGGCTGTCATCATTGGGGCCGATGAGCGGGTTGGCGCCCAGCAGGTTGATGTGGTCCTCGATGATCATCAGGTCGCCAGGATGATAGCCGCGGTTCATGCCCCCGCAGGCGTTGCTCACCACCA
>CAYXCT010000255.1:0-2921 GCA_964463435.1 uncultured bacterium
AGCGCGAGATGCCCAAGATGGCCACCTCGGGCCAGTTGACGATGGGCGTGAAGCCCGTGCCCCCGATGCCGCCTAAGTTGCTGATGGTGAAGCTGCCGCCGCTCATGTCCTCCAGGCTCAGCTTGCGGGCGCGGGCCTTCTCAGCCAGCATGTCCAGCTCAGCCGCCAGCTCCTGCACGCTCTTCTTGTCCACCTCGCGGATCACCGGCACCACCAGGCCGTGCTCGGTGTCCACGGCCACGCCCAGGTTGTAGTACCGCTTGAGGATCAGCTCGCCACCCTCATGGTCAAAGCTGGCGTTGAACTGGGGCATGAGCTTGAGCGCCGCCACCACCGCCTTCATGGCCAGCACCGTCACCGTGATGCGCACCTTGGGGGCGTGCTTGCCGCTCAGCATGCGCTTGCGGGCAGCCTCCAGGTCGGTGACATCCGCGCTGTCGAACTGGGTGACCATGGGCACCAGCGACCAGGCGCGGGTCATGGCCTCAGCCGTGGCCTTGCGCATGCCCGAGACCGGCTTGCGCTCCACCTGGCCAAAGCGGCTGAAGTCGGGCAGGGGCAGCAGCTTGAGCCCGGGCAGGCCCTGGCCTGCGGCAGGGGCCTGGGCTGCGGCCGCGGCCACGGGCCGGCCGCCGGACAGGGCCTGCTTCACATAGAGCTGCACGTCCGATTCGAGGATGCGCCGGCCCGGGCCGCTGCCCGGCACCAGGCCCAAGTCCACGCCCAGCTCGCGCGCCAGGCGCCGCACCATGGGCGAAGCCGCGGCCCCGCCTCCGCTCGCGGCTAGGGCGGGGGCTGCCGCGGCGGCCAAAGGCGCGGGCTTGGGGGCCGGCGGCGCAGCAGGGGATGTCGCCGGGGCCGCGGGCGCGCTGGCTGGGGCCGGGGCAGGGGCCTTGGCAGCAGCCGCGGCTTCGGCCGCGCCCGCCTCCCACTCCAGGATGGGCGCTCCCACGGGCAGCTTGTCGCCGGCCTTCACCAGCAGGGCCGTGACCTTGCCTATGGCCGGGCACTCTATCTCCATGACCGCCTTGTTGGTCTCTAGCTCGATCACCGCGCGCTTGCCATCCAGGGCATCGCCCACGGCCACCAGCACATTCACCACCGTGCCCTCAGTGATGCCCTCGCCCAGGTTGGGAAGTGTGAATCGCATGGCTCCTCGCATTCTTTGGCCTTGATCAGGCATTCAGGGAGAAAGGCTTCTCCGGGTCTATCCCCAGGTCCTTGAGGGCCTGGGGGAGCTTGGCCTTGTCATAGCCGCCCTGGCCGGCCAGGGCCAGCAGCGCGGCATAGGCGATGGACTCGGCATCCACCTCAAAATGGCGGCGCAGGCTGGCGCGCGTGTCGCTGCGGCCGAAGCCGTCGGTGCCCAGCACCGTCATGCCGCCCGGCACCCAGGGCGCGATCTGCTCGGGCACTTGGCGCACATAGTCGCTGGCCGCCACCACCGGCCCGCGCATGGCCTTGAGGCTCTCCTCCAGATGGCTGCCGCGGGGCGGCTGGCCGGGATGCAGGCGGTTCCAGTGCTGGGCCTCCAGGGCCTCGGCGCGCAGCTGCTTGTAGCTGGTGGCGCTCCAGATGTCCGCGACCACCCCGAAGCGCTCCTTGAGGATCTCCGCAGCCTTGAGCGCCTGCACCAGCATGGGCCCGCTGCCCAGCAGGCTCGCGCGCAAGGCCTTGTCATCGCCCTGGCCCTGGCGGAAGCGGTAGAGGCCGCGCACCACGCCCTCGGCCACCTGGGCCGGGTCGCCCTCCAGGGGCAGCTGCGCGTAGTTCTCATTGTGCAGGGTGACATAGTAGAAGCAGGCCTCCTGGGCCTGGTACATGCGGCGGATGCCGTCCTGCAGGATGATGGCGATCTCATAGGCAAAGGCCGGGTCGTAGGCGCGCAGGCTGGGGATGGCGCTGGCAAAGAGGTGGGAATGGCCGTCCTCGTGCTGCAGGCCCTCGCCGTTGAGGGTGGTGCGGCCGGCGGTGCCGCCCATCAAGAATCCGCGGGCGCGGGCGTCGGCACATTGCCAGACCTGGTCGCCCGTGCGCTGCAGGCCGAACATGCTGTAGAAGGTGTAGAAGGGGATGGCGTTGATGCCGTGGGTGGCGTAGGCGGTGCCGGCGGCCAAGAAGCTGGCCATGCTGCCGGCCTCGTTGATGCCCTCCTCCAGGATCTGCCCGTCCTTGGCCTCGCGGTAGTAGGCGTAGTTCTCGGCGTCCACCGGCTCGTAGAGCTGGCCCTGGTTGGCGTAGATGCCCACCTGGCGGAAGAGGCCGTCCATGCCGAAGGTGCGCGCCTCATCCGGCAAAATGGGCACAATCAGCCGGCCCACCGCGCGGTCCTTGAGCAGCTTGGTGAAGATGCTGACATAGGCCATGGTGGTGGAGACCTCGCGGCCGGCGCTGCCCTTGAAGAACTCGGCGAAATCGGCCAGGGCCGGCACCTGCTCCAGGGGCTTGGCGCGCAGGCTGCGGTCGGGCACAAAGCCGCCCAGGGCCTGGCGCCGCTCCAGCAGGTACTTGACCTCCGGGCTGTCGGGCGCCGGCTTGTAGAAGGGCTCGTCCTTCACCTGCTCGTCGCTGATGGGGATGCCGAAGCGGGAGCGGAATTCCCGGGCCTCCTGCTCATTGAGCTTCTTGGTGTTGTGGGTCACGTTGCGGCCCTCGCCGCCCTCGCCCAGGCCGTAGCCCTTGACGGTCTTGGCCAGGATGACGGTGGGGCCGCCCGCGTTCTCCACCGCCTTCTTGAAGGCGGCATAGACCTTCTCCGGGTCATGGCCCCCGCGCTTGATCTTGCCGGCGAACGCGGTCTTGTATGCTTGGGAAATTAGGAGATGAAGGCAACCTCCCCCGCGATCTGCCGTCCGGAATCCCACCCTTCAAAGAACGAAGAGTGGGCTACCCGCCACATGCGCTCGCTACGCCAGCCGATC
>CAYXCT010000256.1:0-2866 GCA_964463435.1 uncultured bacterium
GCATCGACCACTACCTGGGCAAGGAGACGGTGCAGAACATCCTGGTCTTCCGCTTCGGCAACGGCATCTTCGAGCCGGTGTGGGACCGCCGCTACGTGGACCATGTGCAGATCACCATGGCCGAGGACATCGGCGTGGAGCAGCGCGGCCCCTATTACGAAGGGGCCGGCGCCCTGCGCGACATGGTGCAGAACCACCTCTTTCAGCTGCTCTCGCTCATCGCCATGGAGCCGCCGGCCAGCTTCGGCGCGGAGGCGGTGCGCGACGAGAAGGCCAAGCTGCTTTCCAGCCTGCAGCCCATGGCCCCGGAGCAGGCCGTGCGCGGCCAGTACGGGCCGGGCGACCGCGCGGCCAAGGGCTACCGCCAAGAGGCGCGGGTGGCGCCCGATTCGCAGGTGGAGACCTTCACCGCCCTGCGCGCGCAGGTGGACAATTGGCGCTGGGCCGGCGTGCCCTTCTACCTGAGGACCGGCAAGGCCCTGGCACGGCGCCGCACCGAGATCGTCATCCAGTTCAAGGCCGCGCCGCACCAGCTCTTCCGCGGCGCCGGCGGCATGGAGGCCCTGCAGGGCAACCGCCTGGTGATGCAGATCGCCCCGCGCGAGGGCATCTCGCTGGTCTTTGCCGCCAAGCAGCCGGGCCCGGGCCTGAAGCTGGGCAAGGTGCAGATGGATTTCGGCTATGCCGAGTACTTTGGCACCAAGCCCCACACCGGCTACGAGACCCTGCTCTATGACTGCCTGTGCGGCGACGCCACGCTCTTCCAGCGGGCCGACACCGTGGAGCTGGGCTGGCAGGCCATCCAGCCCCTGCTGGACGCCTGGGCCGGCGACAAGGCCTGCCCCCTCTCGCCCTACCCGGCAGGCAGCTGGGGCCCGCCCGAGGCGGATGCCCTGCTGGAGCGCGATGGCCGCGCATGGAAGAACCGCTGACCAGGCCCTGCCTGGCTCAAGGAGGAACCAGAAATGGCGCAAGCTGAGATGCAGGTCTTTGACAACCCCGAGCTGCTGGCCCGCGCCGCGGCCGAGGAGCTGACCGGGCTGGCGCGGCACAAGGTGCGCGAGAGCGGCCATTTCAGCCTGGCCATCTCCGGGGGCTACACGCCGCTTAGGCTCTTTGAGCTGCTGGGCGACACGCAGCAGCCCTGGAACGCGGCGCTGCCCTGGGAGCAGATGTCCATCTTCTGGGTGGACGAGCGCTGGGTGCCGCACAGCGACCCGGAGAGCAACTTTGGCGCGGCCTACACCGGGCTGTTCAGCCGCTTCGAGCGGCCGGGGCCCGGCCTGCACCCCTTTGACACCAGCCTCAAGACCCCGCAGGAGGCGGCCGAGGCCATGCAGGCGCAGATCAAGGAGTGCTTCGGCCTGAAGGGCAAGCCCGGCTTGCCCCGCTTTGACCTGGTGCTGCTGGGCCTGGGCGCGGACGGCCACACCGCCTCGCTGTTCCCCGGCAGCCAGGTGGAGTTCGCGCCCGGCCAGCTGGCCGCGGCGGTGCATGTGCCCCAGCTGGGCGCCTGGCGCCTGACCCTGACCCCGGCGGCGCTCAACGCGGCCCGCGAGGCCATCTTCCTGGTGAGCGGCAGCGACAAGGCCCAGGCCCTGCGCGCGGTGGCCACGGCCGAGGGGCCGCTGGCGCCGCCCGCCACCCTCATCCGCCTGAGCGACGGCCGGCTGCGCTTCTGGGCCGACCGCGAGGCCGCGGGCAACTGAACAGGACCGGCCGGCCGCGGCCGGCCGGGCAAGGGAGAGGATGCTGATGAACGCTTTGACCCTGGTGATCGCCGCCCTGCTGGTGCTGGCGCTGGCTTACAGGTACTACGGCGCCTTTTTGGCCGCCAAGGTGCTGGCCCTGGACGACCGCCGCGCCACCCCGGCCCATGTGATGGAGGACGGGCACGACTACCTGCCCACCAACAAGTGGGTGCTCTTCGGCCACCATTTCGCCGCCATCGCCGGGGCCGGGCCCCTCATCGGCCCGGTGCTGGCCGCCCAGTTCGGCTATGCGCCGGGCTTCCTCTGGCTGCTGCTGGGCGCGGTGCTGGCCGGCGGGGTGCATGACTTCATGATCCTGGTGGCCAGCACCCGCTACCAGGGCCGCGGCCTGGCCGAGATCATGCGCCGCAGCATCAGCCCGGCGGCCGGCGTGGTGGGCAGCCTGGCCATCCTGCTCATCCTCATCATCGCCCTGGCCGGCCTGGGCCTGGCCGTGGTCAACGCGCTCAAGGGCTCCGCCTGGGGCACCTTCACCATCGTCATGACCATCCCCATCGCGCTGCTGGTGGGCCTGTGGATGACGGTCTTCAGGCCCGGCAAGGTGGCCGAGGCCAGCGCCATCGGCGTGGCGCTGGTGCTGGCCGCGGTGATCGGCGGCGCCCGCGTGCCCGGGTCCTGCCTGGAGCCCTACTTCCTCCACGCCGACAAGCCCATCATCCTGGGCCTGGCGGTGTACGGCTTCATCGCCTCGGTGCTGCCGGTGTGGCTGCTGCTCTGCCCGCGCGACTACCTGAGCTCTTATCTCAAGATAGGCACCGTGGCCCTGCTGGTGCTGGGCCTGGTGCTGGCCTGCCCCAGCCTCAAGATGCCGGCCCTCACCCCCTACATCCATGGCGGCGGGCCCATCATCCCCGGCCCGCTCTTCCCCTTCCTCTTCATCACCATCGCCTGCGGCGCCATCTCCGGCTTCCACAGCCTGGTGGGCTCGGGCACCACGCCCAAGATGCTGGACCGCGAGGGCGATGCCCTGCCCATAGGCTACGGCGCCATGCTGGTGGAGAGCCTGGTGGGCGTGGTGGCGCTGGTGGCCGCCTGCAGCCTCTACCCCGCCGACTACTACGCCATCAACTTGAGCCCTGAGCGCTTCGCGGCCC
>CAYXCT010000257.1:0-2856 GCA_964463435.1 uncultured bacterium
CGCATGGATAGGCTACGACGACCGCCGCAGCATCGGCAAGTTCTTGACCGGCGGCGTGGTGGCGGCCCCCATCTGGGCCGATTTCATGAAGAAGGCCACTGCCGGCAAGCCGGTCAAAGACTTCCCGGTGCCATCCGGCATCCACTTCGTCAAGGTCTGCGCCGACTCCGGACAGCTCTTCACCCCCAATTGCCGCAAGTCGGTCAATGAGGCCTTTGTGGACGGCACCGAGCCGACCAAGGAATGCGAGCTGCACAACCGCAGCGGCAACATCATGGAGGAGGACCTGGACAGCGGCCAGGCCCCGGCCAAGAGCGAATCTGATGATGAGGATGACGCCGCGCCAGGGGCCAACAAGGGCTTCTAGCCGGCATGCGCTTGTGAGCGGAAAACAAGAAAGCCCGGGCCAATCGGCCCGGGCTTTCTTTGCTTCCATGCATCCAAAATTACTGCTGACGGGTGACCACGAACTCCACCCGGCGGTTCTTGGCGCGGCCGGCCTCGGTCTTGTTGTCGGCGATGGGGCTGTCCGAGCCGAAGCCCTTGGCCGCCAGCTGGGCCTTGGGGGTCTGCAGGTGCGCTTCCAGCCAGTCGATGACCGCCTGGGCGCGCTTCTGCGACATCTTGAGGTTGGCCTTCTTGCTGCCCTTGTTGTCCGTGTAGCCGCACACCGTCACCAGCATGCCCGGGAACTGCTTCACCAGGCCGTCAATGGCCTTGAGCGTGCGCTCGCACTTGTCGGCCTCCAGATTCGCCGTGCCCGACTTGAAGACAATGGGCCCATTCTCATTCTGCACGTCCTTGAGCTTGGCAGTCAGCATCTCGGCGCCCTTGTCGGCAGCCATGGGGGCCACGGCCCCGCCCACGGCCTTGACCGTGTCATTCTTGCCCAGGTCATTGGCCTGCTTCTGGACGTCGCCCAGATCCAGGGCCATCAGGGGAGCGGAGCACATCAGCAGGGAGATCGCCAGCATCTTGATCTTGAGCATCAAACCCTCCAAAAATTGAAAGACCTTGGCCCCAGAGCGGCAGTGCCCTCCGGCCAATTGTATCAATTTGTATCACGCCAAGGCCGCGACTTCAAGCCCCCTGCCCCCGCGCCAGGGCCTGGTGGCCGTAGCGCATGGGGAGCGCCACCGCGGTTGCCTGCAGCAGCAGCCAGCAGGCGGCGGGCAGCAGCAGCGCGGCCCAGCGCGGGGTGAAGCGGTGGCTGATGGCCAGCCGGCTCAGCTCGCCAAGCGGCGGCACCAGCAGGCCCAGGCTCAGCAGCAGATAGAGCCCGGCCAGGGTCAGCAGCAGCAGGCCGCTGCCGCCGGTCACCATGTCCTCCGGATTCTCCATGTCTGGGCGGCCCCAGGCCGCGCCCAAGCCCACGCACAGGCTGGTGATGGCCATGGGCGCGGTCAGCATGACCAGCAGGCCGGCCAGGAGCAGCCTGGGCGAGGGCTTGAGGGCCAGCACGCAGCTGCCAAAGAGCAGCAGGCCCAGGCCAGAGAGCAAAGCCAGGGTGCCCAGCCAGCGCCAGGCCAGGTAGCGGGCGCTGGAGATGGGCGCCGTGCGCAGCAGCCAAGATGCCTCGCCCTCCAGGCTCTGCGCCGGAAAGGCGAAGCGCGCGGCCACGGCCAGCAGCACCAGGCAGCTCAAGCCCGCGCTGGCGATGAACAGCGGGTCGTGCAGGCTGGCCACCTCAGGGTCCTGCATGGGCAGGCGGGCCAGGTTGAAGAGGAAGATGCCCACCAAGGTGCCCAAGAAGAGGAATTGCAGGCGCTGCGTGTCGCGCCGCAGGGTGCGCGCGGCCTCTTGCAGGCAGAGGCTGGCCACCCAGCCGCGGGGCCTGGCCCACAGCCGGCCCAGCAGGCCCTCCCAAGGGCCCCCGCGCGCGGGCTCCTTGCCGCCCCCGGCATCGCGGGTGCGCAGCCAGAGCGGCAGGTAGGCGCGGCCGCCCCACAGGGCCACCGCCAGCAGCAGAGCCAGCCCGCCCAGCCACAAGAGGGCCATCCAGCCCAGGCCGGCGGCCGGGTCATTGTGGAAGCCGTCCAGCGCATTGGCGGCCATGGCGCTGGGCAGCCAGCCGGGCTGGGGCAGGCGGAACTGCCGCAGCCATTCCGCGGCGGCCATGGTGTTGCCGGCATTGGTGAGCTTTTCCGGCTGCATGGCCCGCACCACCAGCACCAGGGCGCAGGCCATCAGGGCAAAGACCAGGGTCATGGCGCGGCGCAGCCGCCCCGGCGCCACCAAGCGCAGGCTGGCCAGCAGCACCAGGGTCGAGAGCCCGGCGCCCCAGAAGGAGAGGCCCACCAGGCAGGCCAGGGCCCACAGCACAAAGGCCGCCCCGCCGCCCAAGGCCCGCTGCATGGCCAGGGCCACCGGCACCCAGAGCAGGGCCACCATCCAGGCGCTGGCGGCCCAGGAGCGCATGAAGCGCGCCAGGAAGAGCCGGCGCGGTGCCAAGGGCGTGGCCAGCAGCAGCTCAAGGCCGCGGTCAAGGAAGAGGGCCGAGAGGCTGGTGATGAGCTGGCTCAGCGCCTGCATGCTGAAGAAGACCAGGAAGAGCACCTGGGAGAGCCGCGCGATGAGCAGCGGCCCCAGGCCCTCCTGGCGGGCCAAGAAGCCGAAAGTGGGCCTGAGCAGGCCGTAGACCAGCGCCAAGAAGACGAAGGCCACCAGCAGGCCGGCGCAGGCCCGGGCCCATTCACCGGCCTGCCAGCGCCGCCAGGCGCCCAAGCGGGGCTTCAGCTCGAGCCGAACGATCAGCCAAAGGGCCTGGGTGAGGTCGGCCCAGCTCATGCCTCGCCCCCGGGCGCGGCCATGGGCGAGCCCTCCTGGGTGAGGGACAGGAAGGCGCCCTCCAAGTCC
>CAYXCT010000258.1:0-2837 GCA_964463435.1 uncultured bacterium
CGCCGGGCTTGGCCAGCATCAGCTCCTCCCGCGCCTTGCGCTCATAGTCGCCAGGATGGCTCTGCAGGTCCCTGGCCTCGGCGGCCAGGCGCAGGTTGTCCTGATCCAGGGCCCTTATCTCGCTCTGCAACCCCCATTTCTCGCGCTGCAGCGACACCAGCTTGAGGAAGCCGCGCTGGCCGCCCAGCACCACCCACAAGAGCAGGGCTGAGCCCCCCACCATCCACCAGAACTTCCGGCTGTGGCTGGCGGCCCAGGCTCTGAGCCTAGCCCAGCCCCCCTCAGCACTGTCCTTCAGGGATCCCATCATGCTCACTCCCAAGGGCGGAGGACCTCGCGCAGGCCAGGGAGCCTGGCCTGCGGCGGAGGGAAGCCCATGCTGGCCATCTGCATCTCCTCGGCCAAGAAGGCCAGGAAAGCGGCCATCAAGGCAAGGGTCACCACCGGCAGGAAGGCCAGCGGCATGAAGAGCGGGAAGAGCCAGCGGGCCACCGCGGGCCAGAAGCGCAAGGCGGCCAGGGCCAGCGCGCCGCTGCACCAGGCGCCCAGCACCAGCGCGAAGAAGCTGGATGGCAGGTAGGCCACCGGAGCGAAAGACGCCAGCTTGAGCTGCTCCCAGGCTCCCAGGCCCTGCTCGGCGCCGAAGCCCAGGGCCATCTGGGCGGCCATGGCGCCCCATAAGCCCAGCGAAGCGGTCAGGCAGAGGAGGATGAGCCGCAAGGCCGGCGGCAGGGGCATGATCCAGCCGTAGAAGAGCAGGGCCAGGCCGTTGGCGGTGAAGAAGAGGGCCAGGGCCGCGAAGGCCAGGCTGCGCGGCGCCAGCGACTGCCGTACCCAAGCCCCAGTGAAGCCAGCCAAGCTGGCATGGCGGCTGCCGCGGGCCAGGTCCACGGTCCAAGAGGCCAGCCAGCTGAAGCAGGCCCAAGCCCAGGCCGCCAGAGCCGCGGCCATCAGGGCCTTGAGCCAGAAGGCGGAGACCACGGGATGGGACCCCATCAAGGCCATCCAAACCAGCAGAGCCGGCAGCAGGGCCGCGAAGGCGCAGAGGTTGGCCAGGGTCACCCGGCCCAGGTGGGAGAGGACCAGCTGCAGGGCGCGGGCCAAGGCGCGGTGGGCCATCTTAGGAGAGCGCCTTCTCGAACTTGGGGATGGCCTTCTTCAGCTCAAGGCGGCCGCGGCCCAGGTTGCCGTCCAAGGCCAGCGCGATGGCTACGAAATACTCGGAGCCAACGGTCATCATGATCATGGTGGCCATGTCCGTGGAGATGAGCACCTCGTTGGTCTTGCCCAAGCCGAAGCTCTCGGATGCCTTCTTGGCGTTCTTGATGATGGTGGCGTACTCAGCCCCGGCGACCGTGATGTCAAAATCAGCTTTGACCGACACCTGGTCGATGACAATGCCATCCAACCCGACCAGGCCGGCGCCGATGCTCCCGTCCACAGAAGCAACGATCTCGTTGAGGATAGCCTTGAAATCCATTTCTTGATGCTCCCTTGAAGCCCGCATGTCTCTCAATGCAGGACGATCTCAATCTACTAAATCCAATGCCTGCTTTCCAGGGCAAAAGCGTCAGCCTTGCGCCTTGCGCAGCAGGTCATGCAAAGCGATGCGGAGCAGCCCCAAGTTCACATTCTTGTCGGTGAGCGCTGCCAGCACGCCTTGCTTGAGCTGCACGAACAAGATCTGCCGGCCATCCTCGCCAGTGATGATGAGCTGGTTGAGGCTGCCATAGCGCATGCGGCTGACGGCCCGCTCGGTGCTGCCGAAGATGGCGGCTGTCAGCTGGCCGAGGGACTTGCCATCCACGCCCGAAGGGATCTGGGCATCCATGACGCCGCCATCCCTGGCCACCAGCAGGCTGGCCAAGATGCCGTTGGCCTTGGCAAAGGCGTGGATCTGGCCGACCAGCGCCTCGTCAGCCATGCTGGCCTTGGCGGGCGCCGCGGCCTGCGCCTTGGAATTGTCCTCATCAATGACTTCGTCCGGGGAGGACATCTTCATGACGCTGAAGATGTCCTCAGCCGTGATCTTCTCGCCGCCCTCCTCATCATCCTTGCGCTTGCGCTCCGCCTCCTCGGCCTTGCGCTTCTCCTCGGCTTCCTCAGCACGGCGCTTCTTCTCAGCTTCCTCGGCCTTGCGCTTCTCCTCAGCTTCCTCAGCACGGCGCTTCTCTTCAGCCTCCTCAGCCTTGCGCTTCTCCTCGGCTTCCTCAGCACGGCGCTTCTCTTCAGCCTCGGCGGCCTTGCGCTTCTCCTCGGCTTCCTCAGCACGGCGCTTCTCTTCGGCCTCCTCGGCCTTGCGCTTCTCCTCAGCTTCGGCTGCCTTGCGCTTCTCCTCGGCCGCCGCAGCAGCGCGCTTCATGGCCTCCTCGGCCCGGCGCTTCTGCTCAGCCGCCTCGGCGCTGCGCCTCTCCTCCGCTTCGGCCGCCTTCTTCTTGCCATCGTCCTCGGCCTTGCGCTTCTCCGAAGCCTCCGACTCTTCCCTTCCCTTCTTCTCCTTCAAGGCCATGATCTCTTCAAGCTTGGCCTTGGCTGTCTTGTTGCCGGGGTCGGCCTGCAGGATCTCGCGGAACACCTCCACGGCCTCGTCCAGATCGCCCTTCTTGATGTAGATCTCGGCCACGGTGATGGTGGCCAGCTTCTCATCGCCGCTGCTGGGGGCCGGCTCCTTCTTGGCAGGGGCTTCGGCCGAGGGCTCGGCGCCGGGCAGCTCCCGCGCCTTGCTCAGGGCCTCTTCCAGGGCCGCCTGGGTGCCGGCGTCATCGGGATTGAGCGCCAGCACGCGCTGGTATTCCTCAATGGCCTCGCTGAACTGCGAGCGGCGGGTGTACATCTGG
>CAYXCT010000259.1:0-2825 GCA_964463435.1 uncultured bacterium
ACCTGGTGCAGGAGGCCTACCTCAAGGCCTTCCGCGCCCGTGCGTCCTTTTTAGCTGGCACATCCATGCGGGCTTGGATGGTGGCGATCTTGCGCAACGCCTGTCGCGACCAGTGGCGGCGAAGCCGCTGGATAGACCCGCGGGTCCGGGCGGATGAGATGGCCCGCGCTGACCCGCGCTCTGCTTATGGCCCGCCGGCTATGGCAGACCCGGCCCTGGAGCGCGCGCTGGCCAGCCTGCCAGAGAAGCAGCGCCTGGTCCTGCTGCTGTTCTATGCCGAAGAGTGGAGCTATGAGGAGATCAGCCAGGCGCTGAGCGTGCCCAAGGGCACGCTGGGGGTGTGGCTGAAGCGAGCCAAGGAGCGATTGCGCTCTGCCTTGCAGGAGGAGCGATGATGACCCCGGAAGAAGACCAAGAGCTCGTAGACCGCTTGGCAGCCCTGCCCAGGCTCGCTGCGCCGGAGGGCTTGCGGATGAGGGTGACAGAGGCCTTGGCCCGAGAGGATGCCAAGCCAGCTGTTGCGCGCCCTGCCTGGGGCTGGCTGGCGCTGGCAGCGGCCTTCATCCTGTTTGGGCTGCTGCTGGCCCTGGTGCCCAGCTCCCCCTGGCGGGCGCCTCGCGCTGCCCAGGCCGCGGCCGCCCCCAGCGTGGCCCCGGTGGATAGGACCCTGGCGTTGGCATCTGAGGGGCCGAGCCTGGGACAGTTGGCGGATGAAGTGCTGGCTGAGCAGCGGAGCCGGCAGGCGCATCGCATCTACAAGAGCCTGGAGATCCAGGGAGAAGGCTTGGACCTGGCCCTGGCATATTGAACCTTCATCTGGAGGAGCCCTAGGTGTTTAGACCTGGTCCATGGCATCAACAGGTCGTGCTGGCCTTGTGTTTGGCCCTTGGGGTGATGTCCTTCGCGGATTCAACGCCCCTTCCGCCAGATGCTCCCCCGGCTTTCATGCCGGGCGCCCCGCGGGAGAGCCCGTCCTTGAAGGCCTTGCGCAAGGATCTGTTCCGAGAAGAGGCAAAGGTGGAAGCCCTGCGCATCAAGGAAAAGCGCCTGATGGCAGAGAGCGCCGAAAAGGAAGCAGAGCAGGCGCAAGCGAAAGGGCGGCCGGAGCAGGCGGGATTCCTGAGGGAGCAAGCCAAGGCCTTCCGCAAAGATGCTGACTTGCAGGCGCAGCGCGCGGGCTTGCAGGAGCAGCTGCGGCAGGCTTGGCAGGCCGGGGACACTGGGACGGCAAGGAGCTTGATGCAGCGGGGACGCCAGCTCGAGGAGCAGGCGCATGCCCAGCGGCTGGACCTTGGCTTGCGCATGCATGAGAGCATGCTGGGCCAGCTGCAAGAGCGGGTCAGGGATGATTTGAAGGCCCTTGGGCAAGGGAAGCAGGCTGGCAAGGCCACGGAAAGGATCGCGGCCGGCCAGCAGGCCTTGGCGCTCATCGCCGAGCTGATCAAGGACACCAAGGCTATTCGCAAGGCCGAAGCCGCGGATGATGCGCAAGCGCTGGCAAAATTGCTCAAGGCATCAGAGAAGCGCAAGGCCGGCCTATTCCCCCTGCTGATGAAGCTGAAGGGCGAGGAAAAGCTCCCCAAGGGGATGCTACCGCCTGGGAATTTCCCACCCGGCGGCTTTGACGGGCCCGGCGCGGGGATGCTGCCCCCGCCGGATGGCTTCATGCTCTCTGGCCCGGGTGGCGACAGGGGGCCGGATCCTATGTATTTTGATTCGCGCCCATTGGAAGGCCGGTGACCTGGATGTAGCCCCGGGCCTGGCTTGAACCGAAAGATCGGGCGTCAGGGCTGTAAGAAGGGCGGGCAGTCGCGCGTATTGCTTACATGCGCACCCATGCCCCTCTCTATCGCGTGCTTTCCCGCCCGCGCCTGTTGGCCTTGGCCTGCCTGCTCGCCTCGCCCCTTTCCGCGCTGACCATCAGCAATGGCGTCATCAACAGCCCCGCCGCCATGGCCGCCACTCTGGCTGGCCCGGGCGTGACTGTGGTCGCCAGCAGCGTGACCACCACGGGCTCTGCCTACAGCCGCGGGCTCTTCAGCGCCGGCAGCGTGCTCGGCATCAGCAGCGGGGTGGTGCTGGGCACCGGTGCCGTGGTGGCCGCGGTGGGCCCCAACCAGCCGGACAGCAATGCCACCAATGTCAGCTATGACATGGGAGGCGCCGGCGACAGCGACCTGGCCACGCTGGCCGGCGGCACCACCTATGACGCCTCCAGCCTCTCCTTTGATGTCATACCCGTCAGCAGCGAGCTGGACTTCAACTATGTCTTCTCCAGCGAGGAATACCAGCTCTATGTGAGCGGCCAGTACAACGACGCCTTCGCCTTCTTCGTCAATGGCAGCAACATCGCCCTGCTGCCAAGCGGCCAGCCCGTGACCATCCACACGGTCAATGCCTCGACCAATCCCTCCTATTTTGTGCTCAATGAGACGGCGGGCACGGCCCTATGGAACGCCTGCAGCATGAATGGCATGACCACCGTGCTCACCTCCAAGGCAGCGGTCACGCCGGGGGTCGCGAATCACATCAAGCTGGTCATCGCCGATGGGGGCGATCCCTACATGGACAGCAATGTCTTCATCGCGGCATTGCTGGCGCCCACGGCCACTTGCACGCCCACCATCACGCCCACCAGCACGGTCAGCCCCACCAGCAGCCAGACCGGCACCTCCACCGATTCTCCCACAGTCACGGCCACCCCCAGCGCAACCGGCACCAGCACGCCCTCTTCAACGGCCACCCCGAGCTTTAGCGGCACGATCACGCCAAGCTCCACGCCCACAGCCACGCCCAACAGCACATCCACGCCCAGCGCCACCCCC
>CAYXCT010000260.1:0-2812 GCA_964463435.1 uncultured bacterium
GCCAGCTGCTTCACCAGGGCCTGCTTGCGGGCCTCCTGCAGCCTGAAGTTGCTGCGGCCCGGGACGAAGCTGCCCACTTCGGCGTAGAGCTGCTTGAGCACGGCGCGGAAGGGCCGCTTCTCGATGGCGCGCATCTCGGCCATGAGCATGCAGGCCAGCACCCCGTCCTTCTCCGGCACGTGGCGGTAGACCGTGAGCCCGCCGCTCTCCTCGCCGCCGATCAGGATGTCGCGCTGGGTCATGATCTGGCCTATCCACTTGAAGCCCACCGGCGTCTCGATGACCTCCAGCCCGTACTTCTTGGCCACCGCGTCGATGAAGGCGCTGCTCACCACCGAGCGCACCACCGGGCCGTGCCACCGCTTGCGGGTGCGGCTCAAGTGGTGCACCAGCAGGGCGATCACGAGGTTGGGCATCAAGAAGCTGCCATCGTCGTCCACCACGCCAAAGCGGTCGCTGTCGCCGTCCGTGCCCAGGCCCAGGTGCGCATGGGCCTTCTTGACCATGCCCACCATCTCATCGATGTGGCCCTCGGCCGGCTCCGGCGCTGTGCCGCCAAAATAGGGGTCGCGCGAGGTGTGCAGGGCCGTCACCTTGGCCCCGGCCCTGAGCAGGGCCTCGTCCAGGTAGCCGCGCCCGGCGCCGTGCAGCGGGTCGGCGATGACCTTGAGCCCGGCCTTCTTGATGGCCGCGGTGTCCACCAGCTGGCTCAGCCGCGCCATGTAGCTGGGCTGGGGGTCGATGAACTGCGCCAGGTGCCGCTTCTCGGCAAGGGCCCAATCCAGGCGCTTGGCCGCCTTGGCCCCGCCCTTGGCGAAGATCGCATCCGCCCGCTTCTCTATGTCCTTGGTGATGTCGTAGGTGGCCGGCCCGCCCCAATAGGGGTTGAACTTGAGGCCGCCGTACTCATAGGGGTTGTGGCTGGCCGTGAAGTTGATGGCGCCGTCCAGCTTGCGGCGCAGCTGCTCAAAGGCCACCACCGGGGTGGGGGTGTCGCGGTCGGTCACAAAGGACTTGATGCCGTTGCCTGCCAGAACCTCGGCGGCCTGGCGCGCGAAGCGCTCGCCCATGAAGCGGCCGTCGTAGCTCACCAGCACGCCCTTGCTAAAGTGGCGGGTGGCCTTCAGATGCTCGGCAATGGCCTGCACCGCCACCGCCACGTTGGGGGTCGTGAAGTCGTCGCAAAGGATGGCGCGCCAGCCGCTGGTGCCGAAATGGATGATGGACATGCTGCCTCAATGAGCTGGGGGATGGGTCTTGCTGGGTGAGGAGGGGCCGGCGCCTTAGCTGGCCCATTCCTTGATCTTGTCGGCATAGCGCTGGATGAGGCTCTTGGCCTCCTGGGGGCTGTCGGCCTCGGCGTCCACGTGGAAATAGGGGTGGTCGGCATCGGGCAGGATGAGCACCCAGCTCTTGCCCTGCCACACCTTGACCCCGTCGATCAGGTCCACCTTCTGGCCGGCCACGTCCTCGATCAGGTGGCGCATGACCGTTCCCTTCTTCTCCCAGCCGCAGGGCACCTGGCTGCGGTGCACCAATATCTTGGGCGTGCGCTTGACCACCTCGCTCAAGGGCTCCTTGACCAGGGCCAGGTACTCCATGAGCTTCACGGTGGCCATCATGCTGTCGAAGCCCGGGAAGAACTCGGGGAACATGTAGCCACCGCGCTCCTCGCCCATGAAGGTGCTCCCCTTCTCGCTGGCGGCCTCCATCATGCTGCGGTAAGTGGTGCCGCAGCGCACCACGCTGCCCTTGTAGGCCGCCACGCCTTCCTCGATGGCCCGGCTGGCCGACACCGGCACTGCCAGCTTGGCGCCCGGGGTCACCTGGGCATGCAGCAGGCAGAACAGCACCAGGGCCTGGTCGCCGCTGAGCAGGTTCCCCTTCTCGTCGGAGAGCGAGATCTTCTGGGCCCCGGCGTCCAGCATCACGCCGAAGCTGGCGCCCAGCGTGCTGACGATGGTGGAGAGCTGCTTGAGCGAGGCTTCATGCTCGGCGTGGGTGCGGGTCAGCTTGCTCTCATCCATGTAGGCGTTGAGCGAGATCACCTCGGTGTTGAGCGAGCCCAAGAGGGTGGGGAAGAGCGTGGTGCTGCTGCCGTAGCCGTAGTCGATGACCACCTTGAGGCCGGCCTTGCGGATGACCTCGCGCTGCACCCCGTTCATGAAGGCTTCCTGATAGTACTCGATGGCGCGCGAGGGGAAGGCGATCTCGCCCACCTCGGCCATGCTGGCCCGGCCGAAGTCCTCGCGGTAGAAGAGGTTCTCGATGCCCTTCTCCTTGCGGGTGGGCAGGTCCAGGCCGTCCTTGTCGAAGAACTTGATGTCGATGAGGTTGGGGTCGTAGGGCGAGCGGCGGGTGTGCAGGCCGCCGGCGGCCTTCAGGCTGCGGGTGGCGTGGCGCGCCACCGGGATGGGGGTGACCCGGAGGTCAAAGACATTGACGCCCGAGCTGGCCAGGCCCGACATGAGCGAGCGGTCGATCATGCGGCTCACCTTGTGGGCGTCGCGGGTGACCAGCACATTGGCCCCCTTGCCCAGGGTGGCGCCGAAGGCCGCGCCCAGCTTGCTGGCGAACTCCGGGGTCATCTCCACGTTGCCGGTGCCGCTGATGCCGTAGGCGTCGAAGAGGCTCTTGCTCCACTTGTCGCCCCACACCAGGCTGCTGGAGAGGGTGGCGCCGTCCTCCACCGTCTTCTGCGGCCACATCTTGACCTCGGCCTTCACCGTGCTGCCGCGGCCCACCTTGCAGCCCTCGGCGATGACCACGCCCACGCCCACGTAGGCGCCCTCGCCCACCGTGGTGCGGCTGG
>CAYXCT010000261.1:0-2812 GCA_964463435.1 uncultured bacterium
CGCGGTCTCTGCCGGCAGGGCGCTGGCGGACGGCGCCGCAGGCTCGGGCGCATGCGCAGGCTCAGGCGCAGGCACGGGCTCAGGCAGGGGGTCCAAGGACAAGGGGCGGCCAGCCTTCAGGTCGCGCTGCACCTTGCCCAGCAGGTCCAGCAGGCGCTGATGCTTGTCGCTGCTGGGGCGGGCCGCAACGGCCTGCTCCTCGCTCAGGCGCTGGGCTTGCTCTGCCTGCTGGCGCTGGGCCAGCTCCTTGAGCGCCTGCTGGGCGCGGGCCTCGCTGGCCTCCTGCTCGGCCTTCTCCTCCTCGGCGCGGGCGCGGCGGGCGCGCTCGTACTCTGCCAGGATGCGCTTCTCCTCCTGCTTGCGCGCCTGCGCCAGCAGGTCCTTCTGGCGCAGGGCTTCTATCTCCGCCTGCCGCTGGCGCTCCGCCTCCTGGCGCTCGCGCTCCTGGCGGGCCTGGGCTTCGCGCTTGCTGCGCTCATACTCCTCCAGGATGCGGCGCTCCTCAGCCTGCTTGGCCTGGCGCGCCTGCTCCTCGCGCTGAAGGCGCTCGCGCTTGCTGCGCTCGTAATCCTCCAGCAGGCGCTGCTCCTCCGGGGTCAGGGCATCGGCCAACAGGCCCGCCGGAGCCTCGACCTCAGGCGCGGGCACAGCGGCTCCGGCCTTCGGCTGGCCGCCGAAGATCTCAAGCACATCATCCAGGTCAAAGACATCATCGCTCTGGGTCACCATGGCCGGTTTCGTTCCGATCCGCGAGAAACAGGATAAACGCTTCAATGCCAGATATTAACGCCCACGGCCGCGCCGCGGCAAGGGCTCTTATCCTTGCGGGCCGTGGCCCTCGCCCGGCTCAGAGCCGGGGGCCGGCGCCTGCAAGCGGGCATGGATGCGCGCGGCCAGCTCCTGCCCCACCCCTTTGACGGATGCCAGGCCCGAAAGTGGCGCCGATTTCAGGCCCTGCAGGCCGCCGAAGGCCGTGAGCAGGCGCTTCTTGAGGGCTGGGCCCAGGCCCGGCACCTCATCCAGCTCGCTCAGGCTGATGGCCTTGGAGCGCAGGCGGCGGTGGTAGGCGATGGCAAAGCGGTGGGCCTCATCGCGCAGGCGCTGCACCATCAGCCGGCCCGCCGAGCGCTCGCTCAGGCGGATGCTGGCCTCGCGGCCGGGCACGAAGAACTCCTCCAGGCGCTTGGCCAGCCCGAAGGCCGGCAGGCGCTCCAATCCCAGGGACCTGAGCGCCGCCAAAGCCGCGCCCAGCTGGCCCTTGCCGCCGTCGATCATCACCAGGTCGGGCAGGGGCAGGCCCTCGTCCAGCACCCGGCGGTAGCGCCGGCCCACCACCTCGCGCATGCTGGCGAAGTCATCCACGCCCTTGACGGTCTTGATGCGGTAGCGACGGTATTCCTGCGGGGCGGCGCGGCCATCCAGCATCACCACCATGCTGGCCACGGTGTGGCTGCCCTGCACGTGCGAGATGTCGAAGCCCTCCACGCGGCGCGGCAGGCCAGGCAGGCCGAAGACCCGCTTGAGCTCCTCCAGGCCGGCGGCCAGGTCGCGGGCCGGGGCGGCCGGCGCCTCGGCAGCCTCGCGCGCGGAGGACTCCAGCGACTGGCGGGCGTTCTCCTCCACCAGCCGCACCAGGGCCAGCTTCTCCCCGCGCTGGGGGATGGTCAGGCGCACCCGCTGCCCGCGCCGGCTGCTCAGCCAGTCGGCCATCACCCCCGGATCGGCCACCGGGTGCTGCAGCACCACCTCCTCGGGCACCAGGGCCCCGGCGGCGTAGTACTGGGTGATGAAGGCCTCCAGCACCTCGCTGGGATCCGCGCCCTCCAGGTTGCTCAGGCGGAAGACCTGGCGGTCGCAGAGCTTGCCGGCGCGGATGAAGAAGAGCTGCACGCAGGCCTCGGTGCGCAGGCGGCCCTCTTCGCCCTCGGCGGCGGCGAAGCCGGTCTGGCGGAAGGCCAGGGCCGCCACGTCCACGTCGCGCGGCTCGGGCAGCACCACGGCCTGCCGCGCGCGCACCGTCTCCACGGCCTGGATGCTGTCGCGCAGGCGGGCGGCGGCCTCGAACTGAAGGCCCTCGCTGGCCCGCGCCATCGCCGCCTTGAGCTCATCCAAGAGCGCCGATTCCCTGCCCTCCAGCACGGCGCGGGCCTGGCGCACATGCCCGGCGTAGTCCTCCTGGCTCTCGCCCCAGGCCACGCAGGGCGCCCCGCACTGGCCCAGCGCATGGTAGAGGCAGGGGCGGGCCAGCTTGCGGTCGATCTCGATCTTGCACTGGCGGATGCCCAGCTGCCGCAGGATGAGGCGCTGGGTGGCGCGCATGGCGCCCACGTCCACGAAGGGCCCATAGAGCCGGCCCAGGCCCTTGCGCGGCTGGCGGGTCACCACCAGGCGCGGGTAGGGCTCATCGGTGAGGCAGAGGTGCGGGTAGGTCTTGTCGTCGCGCAGCAGGATGTTGTACTTGGGCCGGAACTTCTTGATCAGCGTGCACTCGAGGATGAGGGCCTCGAGCTCGCTGGCCGTGACGATGGTCTCCATGGACTCGATGCGGGAGACCAACGCGCGGTTCTTGGGCGAGAGCCGGGAGGGGTCTTGGAAGTAGCTGCGGGTGCGGGCCCGCAGGTCCACGGCCTTGCCCACGTAGATCACCCGGCGCTGGCCGTCGCGGTAGAGGTAGCAGCCGGGGGCGGCGGGCACCGACTGGGGCTGGTAGCTGAAGGCCATGTCAGGCCTTCCGCCGCGGCGGCTTCCAGGCGCCGCCCATGGGCCGGGTGGGCCGCTCGCGCCTGGGCTTGGCGCCCTTGGCCTTGGGGGC
>CAYXCT010000262.1:0-2776 GCA_964463435.1 uncultured bacterium
CTGCGCGAGGCCGGCATCGTGGTGAGCCTGTTCATCGGCCACCAGGCCAGCCAGGTGGGCGCGGCCGCGGCCGTGGGAGCGGATTTCATCGAGCTGCACACCGGCGGCTATGCCAACGCCTTTGAGAAAGGCGGTGCCAAGGCCGCGGCCAAGGAGCTGAAGGCGCTGAAGGCGGCGGCGGCCCTGGCCAGCCGCCTGGGCCTGGGACTCAATGCCGGCCATGGCCTCACCTACCAGAACGTGCGCCCCATTGCCAAGCTCCCGGGCCTGCAGGACCTCAACATCGGCCACAACATCGTGGCTAGGGCCGTGCTGGTGGGCATGGAGCAGGCCGTGCGCGAGATGGCCGCCTGCATGGCGGGCAAGGCACAATAACTATCGAAAGAAACAGGGAAATCCTATAAAATAGGCCGGTTCCGGGGCATGCCCCGGGCCGGCCTATTCCATTTTCAGCCAACAGAGCAAAGGGGATCATGAAGAGCCAAGAGCTGCGCCAAGCCTATCTCGATTTCTTCAAGGGCCACGGCCACACCGTGCGCCCCTCCAGCAGCCTCATCCCGGACGACCCCGGCCTGCTCTTCACCGTGGCCGGCATGGTGCCCTTCAAGCCCATGTTCCTGGGCCAGGTGAAGCTGGAATACACCCGCGCGGCCAGCTGCCAGAAGTGCATCCGCACCAACGACATCGAGAACGTGGGCCGCACGCGGCGCCACCACACCTTCTTCGAGATGCTGGGCAACTTCAGCTTTGGCGACTACTTCAAGGCCGAGGCCATCCCCTGGGCCTGGGACTTCTTGGTCAGCCCCCAATGGATGGCGCTGGACAAGGACAAGCTCTGGATCAGCGTGTTCACCGACGATGATGAGGCCATCGGCCTCTGGAAGAAGCTGGGCGTGCCCGAGGCCCGCATCGTGCGCATGGGCGCGGACAGCAACTTCTGGACCATGGGGCCCACCGGCCCCTGCGGCCCCTGCAGCGAGATCTACTATGACTTCGGCCCTGCTGCCGACCCGCGGGTGAAGGAAGGAGACCTGGAGAACGGCGGCAACCGCTACGTGGAGATCTGGAACAATGTCTTCACCCAGTTCGACCGCCAGGCCGATGGCAGCCTGAAGCCGCTGCCCAAGAAGAACATCGACACCGGCATGGGCCTGGAGCGCCTGGCCGCGGTGAAGCAGGGCGTGTGGAGCAACTTTGACACTGACCTCTTCAAGCCCCTCATCGCGCAGGCCAGCGCCAAGGCCGGCCTGGCCTACGGCAAGGATGAGGCCCGCGACCTCTCCATGCGCGTGATCGCCGAGCACGCCCGCGCCTGCGCCTTCCTCATCGCCGACGGCGTGCAGCCCAGCAACGAGGGCCGCGGCTATGTGCTGCGCCGCATCCTGCGCCGGGCCCTGCGCCACGGCCGGCTGCTGGGCGTGCAGGGGCTCTTCTTGCATGAGACGGTGGACACCGTGGCTTCCATCATGGGACAGGCTTACCCGGACCTGCTGGAGCGCGCGCCCGCGGTGAAGGCCAGCATCAAGGCCGAGGAGGAGCGCTTCTTGAAGACCCTGGATTCCGGCCTGGCCCTGCTCAAGGACCTGCTGCCGCAGGCCAAGGCCAAGGGGCTGTTGAGCGGCGAGGAGGCCTTCAAGCTCTATGACACGTACGGCTTCCCGCTGGAGCTGACCCAGGAGCTGGCCGCCGAGCAGGGGCTCAAGGTGGATGAGGCGGCTTTTGGCGCGGCCATGGAGGCGCAGCGCGAGCGGGCCCGCTCGGCCCACGCGCATGGCGGCCATGGCGAGGACCCGGTCTACGGCAAGCTGGCCATCCAAGGATTGAAGACCCGCTTCGTGGGCTATGAGCAGATGGAGGCTCCTGCCAGCATCACGGCCCTGGTGGGCGAAGGCGAGAGCCTGGAGCTGGTGCTGGATGCCACGCCCTTCTATGCTGAGAGCGGCGGCCAGGCTGGCGACACCGGCACCCTGGAGGGCGAGGGCTTTGAGGCCCGGGTGACGGCCACGCTCAAGCGCGCGGGCGGGGATGTCTTTGCCCATCGCGCCCAGGTGCTGAAAGGGCAGCCGCGCGTGGGGCTCAAGCTGGTGGCGCGCGTGGATGCGGAAAAGCGCCGCGCCTGCCAGCGCCATCACAGCGCCACCCACCTGCTGCAGGCGGGCCTGCGGCACGTGCTGGGCAGCCATGTGGAGCAGAGCGGCTCGGCGGTGGATGCCGAGCGCCTGCGCTTTGACTTCAGCCACCCCCAGGCTGTGACTCCCGAAGAGCGCGAGCAGGTTGAGCGCTGGGTCAATGCCCGGCTCTGGGAGAATGCCAAGGCCGACATCCGGGTGATGAGCATCGCGGAGGCGAAGAAGGCCGGGGCCATGGCCCTCTTCGGCGAGAAGTACGGCGATGAGGTGCGCGTGGTGCGCTTTGGCAGCTTCAGCCAGGAGCTCTGCGGAGGCACCCATGTGGCGGCCACCGGCGAGATCGGGCTGTTCAAGATCGTGGCTGAGAGCTCGGTCAGCTCGGGCATCCGCCGCATCGAGGCGGTGGCGGGAGCGGCGGCCTACGAGGCCTTCAAGGCAGAGCAGGCCCTGCTGCATGCCGCGGCCGGAGCGGCCAAGTCCTCGGCGCTCGAGCTGCCCCAGCGCGTGGAGAAGCTCTTGGAGCGCGAGCGCGAGCTGCTCAAGGAGGTCAAGAAGCTCAAGTCCCAGGGCGGCGGCGCGGGCGCTGGCGACCTGCTGACAGGGGCGGTGGATGCCGCTCAAGCCGGCCTTATCGTCCCGGTCCTGTT
>CAYXCT010000263.1:0-2771 GCA_964463435.1 uncultured bacterium
GGCATCGAGGTGATCCTCAAGGCCAATGGGCCGGTGTCGGCCAAGGTCTCGCGCCTGAAGAACCCGGACCGCATCCTGGCCCGCGTGGCCAACGCCATCCTGGCCGGGCCCAAGCAGACCATCCGCCTCAGCGCCGGCGCGGCCAAGCAGGTGCGCATCGCCCAGAACCACGGCGAGGTGTGGATGGTGGTGGACCTGAGCGAGCCGGTGGACTTTAGCGTGCTCGCGGGCCTCAAGAACGCTTGGGGCCTGAGCCTGGTGACCGGCGCGGCGCCTGCCGCGGCCGCGCCCCAGCCCACGGCCGCCCCGGCCCAGCCGGCGCGCACGGCCAGCTCCAGCACGGCCCAGCTGCCGCACGTGGAGATGATGCTCTTCGACAAGAACGTGCTCTTCCAGGGCAAGCAGTATGACCGCTTCCCCTGCGCCAACCTCATCTACGACAAGGGCGATGCCTTCCCCCTGGACCGCGAGTTCAGCACCAACCTGGTCTTCTCGCAGGGCTACGGCGCCTTTGTGGGCAACCTGCGCCTGGTGGGGCCGGAGGGCCAGGTGATCGACCAGACCCGCGAGCCCTTCGCCTTCAACCTCTTCAATGCCCTCACCGACTACTCGGTGGAGACGCCGTGGAAGGTGCGCTTTGAGCGCAGCGGCTGGTACCGCATCATCCTCACCTTGAACGGCGAGGACACGCTGGAGCACAAGTTCTACGTGGGGCACAACGACGACAAGCCCTAAGGCCTAAGACCTCACCGCCACCCCCGGCGATGAGGCAAGTTCCCCCCTCCCCCTCTCCACTGTGGAGAGGGGGAGGGGGATGTTTGTCTATGGCCCCTCGCGTCAGGGGCGGGGGTGAGGTCAACGCTCGCGGAGCCTGCATGGCGCAGGGTCCGCTTGGGCGCGTTTGGAGGCCGCTTGCTCTTCGATGGATGGTTCCAGCGCTTTGAGGCCCTGCCGGACGGGGGCCGACTGCTCGAATGCCTGCGCCAGGGCCGCCCGGCCTGGGCCAGCGGGCTGTGGGGCTCGGCGCGCAGCCTGGCCGCGGCCGCGGTGTTCGCGCGCCTGCGCCGGCCCGGCGTGGTGCTGGCCGTGGACGAGGCCCAGGCCCTGGAGCTGACCGAGGAGCTGCGCTTCTTCTTGCAGGGCTTCCCCAGCCTCTCCCACCCCGGCCAGCAGGCCCGCTTTCAGGTCAAGTACCCCACCGTGCTCGACCCGGGCGAGGACCCGCTGGTCTACTTTCCGGCCCTGGAGTTCGCGGCCTACGACGCGCTGACCAAGGACTACGGCCGCACCGTGGAGCGCATGCTGGTGCTCAAGCGCCTGGCCGCCGGCGAGCCGCTGCTGCTGGTCACCAGCCTGGAGGCGGCCTGTCAGCGCCTGCCGCCCCCGGACGCGCTGGCGCGGGCGGTGTTCAGCGTGGAGCTGGAGCGCGACTACAGCCTGGAACAGCTGGCCGGCCGCCTGGCGGCCATGGGCTACCGCCGCGAGTTCACGGTGGAGGAGCCGGGCCAGTTCTCCCTGCGCGGCGGCCTGCTGGACGTGTCGCCGCCCGACCATGACTGGCCCCTGCGCCTGGAGTTCGACGGCGACCGCCTGGCCAGCCTGCGCTATTTCGACCCGGCCAGCCAGCGCAGCCAGCGCCGGCTGGAGAAGGTGGAGATCATCCCCTTCCAGGAGATCCTGCTGGACCCTGAGACGCGGGCGGCGGGCCTGCGCCGCGTGCTGGAGAGCCGCCTGGCGGCCGTGCCGCGCCAGGCCTGGTACGACCGCCTGGCGGATGAGACCCAGTTCCTGGGCCTGGAGTGGCTGCAGCCCTTCTTCCACCCGGGCTGCACGCTGTTTGACTACCTGGCCTGCCTGCCCGGCCGGCCCATCCTGATGGCGGACCAGCCCCAGCTGATGCTCGACCGCCTGGACCAGGCCCACGCGCGCGCCGCCGAGCTCTTGGAGGCGCGCGCCAGCGCCGGCCTGCTCTTCCCTCGGCCCGACCAGCTGCTGCTGGGCCGCGGCGGGCTGGTCAAGGCCCTGCAGGGCCCGGCCACTTTCTATAGCTCGCTCTTGCCGCACAGCCTGCCCGAGCTCAAGGAAGCCGAGCCCTTGAGCTTCAGCTTCAAGAGCCACGACCTGGCCCAGGGCGATGTGGAGCAGTTCGGCCGCGAGGTGCTGGTGTGGCTCTCCAAGGGCTTTGAGACCCTGGTGGCCTCGCGCACCCATGGCGAGCTCTTGCGCATGAAGGAGGTGCTGCAGGCCCAGAAGTACAAGAGCCTGGAGATCTCCGAGGCCGCGCCGCCCGAGAGCATCCCCGAGGGCGGGGTGGGGCTGGCGCTGGCGCGGCTGGAGCGCGGCTTCGTGGCCCCGGAGCTGGGCATCTCGCTCTTGAGCGACCAGGAGCTCTTCAAGCGCCAGGCCCTGGCCGCCCCCCGCGTCTACCGCCACCGCTACAAAGGGCTGAAGGGCAGCCGCCCCATCGAGAGCTTCAGCGAGCTCAAGGAAGGGCAGGCCGCGGTGCACGTGGACCACGGCATCGGCATCTTCCGCGGCGTGGTGCGCATGGACATCGACGGCCATGCCAAGGATTTCGTGTGCCTGGAGTATGCCGAGGGCGAGAAGCTGTACGTGCCCACCGAGCAGGTGAACCTGGTGCAGAAGTACTTGGGCGGCGACGACGCGCCGCGCCTGCACAAGCTGGGCGGCGAGCGCTGGGCCTCGGCCCGCGCCAAGGTGAAGAAGGCGGTGGCCGAGCTGGCCGAGGAGCTGCTGCAGCTCTACGCCCG
>CAYXCT010000264.1:0-2770 GCA_964463435.1 uncultured bacterium
GCTGGCGCTGGCCGCCGGAGAAGGCGTGCGGATGGCGGTCGAGGCTGCTCTGCGGCAGGCCCACCTTGTCGAGCAAGGCAGCGGCCGCCTCGCGCCGCGCCTGGGCCGCCAGGCCCTGAGCCAGCAGGCTCTCGGTGATGGCATCCCAGGCCTTGAGCCGCGGGTTGAGCGAGCCGTAGGGGTCTTGAAAGACCATCTGCGCCTGGCCGCGCAAGGGCCGCAGCTCAGCCTCGCTTGCCCCGGCCCAATCCTTGCCCAGGATGCGCAAGCTGCCCTCATCTGGCTTCTCAAGCCGCAGCAGCAGGCGGCCCAAAGTGCTCTTGCCGCAGCCGCTCTCGCCCACCAAGCCCAGGGTCTCGCCGGCATCCAGGCTCAGGCCCACCCCGTCCACGGCCTGCACCTGATGTTGGCCGAACCAGGTGGCCCGGTCCGGCACCCGGTAATGCCGCTTCAGCCCCTGCGCCTCAAGCAGCATGGCCAGCCTCCAGATGCAGGCAGGCGGCCTGGCGGCCCAGGGCTAGCTCTTGCGCTGGCGGGTCTTGCGCCAGGCAATCCGCCCCGGCCCGGCTGCAGCGCGGGGCAAAGGCGCAGCCCCGCGGCATGTCCCAAAGCTCAGGCACCTGGCCTTGCAATGCGCGCAGGGGCCGGCCCAGGCCGGGCAGGCAGTCCAGCAGAGCCTGGGTGTAAGGATGGGCCGGGGCGCGCAGGACTTCGCGCACGCGGCCCTGCTCCACCACCCTGCCCGCGTACATCACGGCCAGCCTGTCCGCGGCCCGCGCCACGATGCCCAGGTCGTGGGTGATGAGCAGGATGGCCAGGCCCAGCTCCTTCTGCAGCTGCTTGAGCAGGTCCAAGATCTGCGCCTGCACGGTCACATCCAAGGCGGTGGTGGGCTCGTCCGCGATGAGCAGGCGCGGCTGGCAGGAGAGCGCCATGGCGATCATGGCGCGCTGGCGCATGCCGCCCGAGAACTGATGCGGGTACTGGCTGGCGCGAAGCTTTGGCTCGGGGATGCCCACCTGGCCCAGCAGGCCCACAGCCTTGTCCCAGGCCGCGGCCTTGGCCAGGCCCTGGTGCAGGCGCAGGGCCTCGGCCACCTGCTCGCCGATGCGCATCACGGGGTTCAGGCAGGCCGCCGGGTCCTGAAAGACCATGGCCAGCTCCCTGCCCCGCAGCCCTTCCCAGGCCGGCTCATCCAGGCCCGCGAGCTCGCGGCCATCGAAGCGGATGCTGCCGCCTGCCAGGCGCGCCCCGGGCGGCAGCAGGCCCATCAAGGACAGCGCGGTCAGGCTCTTGCCGCAGCCGCTCTCGCCCACCAGGCCCAGGGTCTGCCCGGCCTCAAGGCAGAACGAGGCGCCGCGCACGGCCAGGGCCGGGCCCTGGGCCGTGGGGACCGCTATGCTCAAGCCTTCAGCCTGCAGAAGGGGCAAAGCTTCTCCTTGGCCCGTGGTCATTGGCGCTTGGGGTCGCTGGCAGCCCGCACCCAGTCGCCCGCCAGGTAGATGGCCAGCATGGTGGAGCAGATGGCCAGGGATGGGAAGAGGATGAGCCACCAGCCGTTGCTGATGTAGTCGCGGCCGGCCGAGAGGATGCTGCCCCAGCTGGCCGTGGGCGGCTGCACGCCCAAGCCGAGGAAGGAGAGGCCAGATTCCATGAGGATGGCGCCCGACACGCCAAAGGTGACGGCCACGTAGACCGGGCCCATGGCATTGGGCAGCAGGTGGCGGCGGATGACAGAGAGCGGGGTGGCGCCCGCGGCGCGGGCGGCCAGCGCGAACTCCCGCTCGCGCAGGCTCAAGATCTCGGCGCGCACCAGGCGGGCCATGTCGGTCCAGCCGGTGAGCGCTATGACCAGCACCACATTGAAGATGCCTGGGCCCAAAAAGACGATGAGGGTGAGCACCAAGAAGAGGGTGGGCATGCACAAGAGCACATCCACGCCGCGCATGATCAGCGCGTCCACCCAGCCGCCCAGGCCGCCGGCCAGGGCGCCCAGGCCTATGCCGATGAGCGCGGAGAGCGCCACGGCCAGGGTTCCCACGCCCAGCGAGACCCGGCCGCCGTAGAGCATGCGGCTCAGCACATCGCGGCCCAGGTCATCGGTGCCCATCCAATGGGCGATGGAGGGCGGCCGCAAGATCTGGCCCAGGTCCTGGCTGGCCGGGTCGGCCGGGGCCAGCCAGGGCGCCAGCAAGGCCAGCAGCACCAGGGCCGCCAGATAGGCCAGGGCGGCGCGGGCCAGCCAGGCGCGGCGCGGGCTCAAGGCCGGGCCGGGCATCAGTACCTCACCCTGGGGTCGATGAGGGCGTAGCCCACATCCGCCAGCAGGTTGCCCAGCACGGTGAGCAGGGCGCCCATGAAGGCCACGCCCATCACCACCGGGTAGTCGTAATTGATGGCTGCCTCATAGCCCAGGCGGCCCATGCCTGGCCAGGCGAAGAGGCTCTCGATGATGAAGCTGCCGCCGATCAGGCCCGGCAGCTGCAGGCCCAGCAGGGTGATGAGGGGCAGCAAGGCATTGGGCAGGGCATGGCGCCTCAGCACCGCTGCCTGGCTAAGCCCCTTGGCCCGCGCGGTGCGGATGTAGTCCTGGGTGAGGGCCTCCAAGAGGCTGTTGCGCATGAACTGGGCCGTGGCCACCCAGCTGCCGAAGGCCGTCACCGTGACCGGCAGCACCAGGTGCCAGAGCAGGTCTGGGAGCTGGCGCCACCAGGGCTGGTAGGCCGACCAGGGCGAGAGCATGCCCGAGATGGGGAGCCAGCCCCAGGAG
>CAYXCT010000265.1:0-2768 GCA_964463435.1 uncultured bacterium
GCCCGGCCCGGACGGCCCGCGGGCCCAGAAGGCCCTGAACGCCATGCGCGGCCTGGCCAAGCTGCTCATCAAGCGCCGGCATGAGCGGGGCGCGCTCGACTTCGACTTCCCTGAGACCAAGGCCGAGGTGGGGCCGGACGGCTCCACCGTGGCCCTGCACCGCCGCCAGCGCCAGTTCAGCCACCAGCTGATCGAGGAGTTCATGATCGCGGCCAACCAGGCCGTGGCGCGGCACCTGCGCGAGAGCGGCGTGCCAGCCCTCAGCCGCGTGCACGAGGAGCCGGACGCCGACAAGCTGGCCGAGACCATGAAGGTGCTGGCGGCCTTCAAGCTGGGCATGGCCCTCAAGCCGCCGGTGAGCCCCAAGAGCCTGCAACAGATCATCGAGCGCTGCCAGGGCCGCAAAGAGGCCCGCCTGGTGCAGAACCTGCTGCTGCGCAGCCTGCGCCTGGCCCGCTACACCCCCGAGGCGCTGGGGCACTTCGGCCTGGCCCTGGAGGACTACGCCCATTTCACCTCGCCCATCCGCCGCTATCCCGACCTGCAGGTGCACCGCGCCCTCTCGGGCCTGCTGGCCAAGGGCGCGCCTGATGAGGCGCGGGCCAAGCAGGAGCAGGGGAGCCTGGTTGCCCTGGGCGAGGCCTTGAGCGGCCTGGAGCGCAAGGCCGAGGCCTGCGAGCGCGACTGCGTGAAGGCCAAGCAGATCCGTTATTTGGAGGAGCGCTTGGGCCAGGAGTATGACGCCATCATCACCGGCGTGGCGCGCTTCGGCTTCTTCGCCGAGATCAAGGATTTCCCGGCCGAGGGCCTGGTGCCCCTGCGCAGCCTGGAGAGCTGGTATGAGCTGGATCCCAAGCGCCATTGCCTGAGCGCCGGAGCGGGCAAGCCTGAGTATTCCATCGGCGACGAGGTGCGCATCAAGGTGAAGCGCGCGGACTGGGAGAGCCTGCAGGTGGACTTCGCCCTGGCGGGGGAGAGGTGAGGCGCACGGCCCTGGCCCTGGCGGCGCTCTTCCTGGGCCTCTTCAGCCTCTACACCTTCAGCGCCTCCCCCGCCTTCCCGCCCGATGATTCGCCGGAGACCATCACCGCCTGCTGGCGCCTGGCCAGCCAGCACCCGCCCGGCTACCCCCTGGCCATGCTGCTGGGGCGCTTGGGCATGCTGGCTTGGCCCGTGGGCTCGCCGGCTTGGCGGCTGAACCAGGTGTCGGCTTTGAGCGCCGCGCTGGCCTGCGCGGCCCTGCCCCTGCTGGCCCGCGCCTGGCTCAAGCGCCTGCGCCCTGGGGCCGCGGCGCCCTTGGCTGGCCCGCTGCTGGCAGGCCTTTGCCTGGGCTTGGCCCCGGCCCTGTGGGACAGCGCCACCGAGGCCAAGGGCTGGATCTACACACTGGTGCTGCTGCAGTCGCTGGGCTTGGCCGCCCTGCTGCTGGCCCCGCGCCTGGGCCGGCGCGCATTGGCCTTGCTGGGCCTGCTGCTGGGCCTGGGCCTGGCCCACCATTACCTGGGCCTGCTGCCGGTGCTGGCGCCGGCCTGCCTGCTGCTGCTCTGGCGCCTGCGCCAAGGGGCTCTGCCCGAGGGCCTGGCCTGGGCCCTGCTGATGCTGCTGCTGGGCCTGAGCCTCTATCTGGCCCTGCTGGCGCGCGCGCCCTGGCAGCCGGCCTTGGACCTGCCCCGCGTGCGCGGGCTCTCAGACCTTTGGCGCTTGGCGGCCCGCAGCGACCTGGATTCAGGGCTCTTCCGCACCCTGGGCGCCTGGGAGCAGGGCTGGGATTTCTTGGGCCGGGTGCTGGACCAAGTGGGGCTGGCGGCCCTGCTTCTGGCTGGCGCGGGCCTGGCCTGGGCTTGGCGCCAAGGCGGGCGCGGCTTCGCCCTCTTCATCGCCGCCGTGCTGGCCCTCACCCTGCTGGCCGTGGCCCGCTTCATGCCCCTGATGCCCCACATGCGCTTCCTGGGGCCCTACTTCAGCCTGCCGGGCCTGGCCCTGCTGCTGCTGGCCGCGGCCGGCGGCTGGCAGGCGCTGTGCCTGGCCCTGCCGCGCTTGCGCCCGGCCTTTGCCAGCGCCGCGCTGCTGGGCTTGGCCTGCGCCGCGGTGCTGCGCTTCCCGGCCCAGGACCGCTCCGCTGACTTCGCCGCCTACGACATGGGCCGCAACCTCTGCCAGAGCCTGCCCCCGCAGGCCCTCTACCTGGCCCGCAGCGATTTCTTCTACATGCCGCTGCACTATCTGCAGGGAGTGGAAGGCCGCCGCCCGGACTGCGCGGTGGCCCAGACCGGCCTGCTCAGCACCCCCATGGGATTGCAAGACCTGGCCCGGCGCTGCCCTGGGCTGCGCCGGCCGGCGGCCCTGGGCGCGCAGCCCCTGCTGGCCGCCCAGCTGGGCCGCCCTGGGCTCTGCATAGGGCCGGAGGATGTGGCGCGCGGGCATGCCTGGCCCGCGGGCATGGGCAGCCTTTGCCAGCGCGGGCTGCTGCTATTGGTCGAGCCCCGGCCCTCGCCCGGCAAAAGCCTGGCCCAAGCCATGGTGCTGCGGCCTGGCAGCCTGAGCCGGGCCGCCTATGAGCCGCCGGTGGCGGCGCTCCTGCAATGGCAGGCGCTGGCCAAAAGAGCCTTCAAAGCAGGCCCGGTTTTGGATACAATCCTGCCATGACCTCCAGACCGTCCCTCCCTTCCAATGCCCGCGATGAGGCGCTCATCCTAGACCCAGCCCGGCCCTTGGCCATGGCGCCCTTCGGCATGCTGGGCCAGTCGCCATCCCTGCGCCGCGCCCTG
>CAYXCT010000266.1:0-2732 GCA_964463435.1 uncultured bacterium
CCAGGCGGCGGCGCAAGGCCACCACCTTGCCGATGGCGAGCAGCGCCGGGGCCTTCACCTGATGGCGCTCCAGGTCCGCGCCCAGGCGGCCGAGCCGCGTCTCAAAGAGCCGCTGCCCGGGCCAGGTGCCGCGCTCCACCACCAGGGCCGGAACCTTGGGGCTGAGCCCGGCCTTCATCAGCCTGTCAGCCAGCAGGCCGGCCTGGCCCACGGCCATGTAATAGACCAAGGTGGCGCCCATGCCGGCCAGCAAGGCCTCGCGCTTGGGCAGCGGCGCGCCGGAGTCGACGCGGCCGGCGGCCAGCACCGCGCAATCCGCCAGGCCGCGATGGGTGAGCGGCACGCGCGCCTCGGCCAGCGCGGCCAGCGCCGCGGTCACCCCGGGGATGACCTCAAACTCCACCTTGGCGCGGGCCAGGGCCAGGGCCTCTTCCCCGCCCCGCGCAAAGGTGAGGGGATCGCCGCCCTTCAGCCGCACCACGCGCAGGCCCTTGCGGGCCAGGCTGACCAGGAGGCGGTTGATGGCGGGCTGGCTGGCGCCCTTGCCGCCCGGCTGCTTGCCCACATCCAGGCGCAGGGCGGACTTGGGCGCCAGCTTGAGCAGGGCCGGGTCCACCAAGCGGTCATAGACCACGGCCTGGGCCCGGCCCAGGGCCTTGGCGGCCTTGAGGGTGATGAGCTCGGGGTCGCCGGGGCCGGCGCCGGCCAAGATGACTTTTCCTCGCGGCTTCATTCGATCCCAGAGGGCTTGGTTCAAAAGAAAAGGAGACCCGGCAAGGGCCTCCTGGGGCTGGTGCAGGAACCTCATCCGCCTAGCGCAGGGCCGACTCGAGCCAATGGATAAAATAGCCCGGGAAAAGGCCCATGACAAGCGTCATCCCAATGCAAATTGAGAGGGCCAGGGCCATGGCCGGGTGCGCGCGCGGCAGCGGGGCCTGCCCTTCAGCGGGATCCTCAAGGTACATGCGCTTGGCGACCGCCAGGTAATAGTAGAGGGCCACCACGCTGTTGGCCACGGCCCAGGCCACCAGCCACCACCAGCCGGAGCGCGCGGCGGCGGCGTAGAGGTAGAACTTGGCGAAAAAGCCGGCCAAAGGCGGGATGCCCGCCAGGCTGAGCATGGCCAGCAGCAAGGCCAATGCCCGCAGGGGCGCGCGCTGATGCAGGCCGCGCAGGCCGTCCAGGCCCTCGCTGCCGGTGGCGGACCAGGCCTCCTGCGCCACGGCAAAGGCGGCCAGGTTGCCGAAGGCATAGGCGGCCAGAAAGTAGGTGATGGAGGAGAGGCCCAGGCCGCTGTTGGCGAGCAGGCCCAGCACCAGGGTGCCGGCCTGGCTGATGCTGGAGAAGGCCAGGAAGCGCTTGAGGCTCTTTTGCCGGAGGGCCAGCAGGTTGGCGAAGCCCATGCTGAGGGCGGCCAGCAGCGCGAAGAGCAGGCACCACAGGCTGGTCACATGCCCGGCCTGGCCCAGGGCCCCGGCGAAGAGGCGCAAGGCCGCGGCCATGGCCGCGGCCTTGCTGCCCACGGAGAGCAGGCCGGCCACCGGGGTGGGCGCGGCCTGGTAGACGTCCGGGGCCCAGAAATGGAAGGGCACCAGGGCCAGCTTGAAGCCGAAGCCCGCCACCAGCAGGGCGGTGCCTGCCAGGAGCAGCGCCGGGTCCGCGGGCGCCGCGCCCTGGGCCGCGATGCCGGCCAGGCTCAGGGTGCCGGTGGCGCCATAGATGAAGCTGATGCCGTAGAGCAGCAGGGCGGTGGCCGCGGCCGAGAGCAGCAGGTACTTGAGGCCCGCCTCCACCGAGAGCGGGCTCTTGCCCTTGCAGAGCGCGGTGAGGGCGTAGAAGGCCAGCGAGCTGGCCTCCAAAGCCACATACAGGGCGAGCAGGTCGCCGGCCGCGGCCATGAAGAGCAGGCCCAGCAGGCCGATGGCCAGCAGCAGCCAGTACTCGCCCTGGCTGGAGAGCGGGCCCTTGGCCAGGTAGGGGATGCTGATGAGCGCGGTGATCAGGCCGGCGGCGAACAGCACCTGGCGCAGCGCCTGGGTCAGGCCGTCGCCCAGCCACGAGCCGCCGAAGGCCTGCGACTGGCTGGCGGGGCCCAGGCTCAAGGCCAGGCCCAGGGCCAGGCCGACGCAGGCCACCAGGCCCAGGCTGCGGCGGCTGGCCTGCCTGGGCAGCAGCAGGTCGATGAGCAGCAGCGCCAGGGCTGTGGCGGCCAGCGCCCATTCCGGGCCCAGCAGATGCAGGCCCAGCCCGCTCATTGGCCGCCTCCGGGCAGCATGCGCTGCAGGATGGGCATCACCGCGGGGTCGATGAGCCTGAGCAGGGGCTGGGGGAAGAGGCCGAACACCACCAGCACGCCGGCCAGAAGGCCAAGCGCCAGCTTCTCATTCCAATGCGCATCGTCCAGCGCCTCAAAATGGCTGTCGCGCAGGGGGCCAAAGAAGGCGCGCTGCACCACGCGCAGCACGAAGAAGGCCGTGAAGACCACCGAGCAGGCCGCCAGCACCGCCAGCGCCTTCATCCAGGGCCCGCTGTTGAAGGCGCCCAAGAAGACCAAGAGCTCGGCCACAAAGCCCGCCAAGCCGGGCAGGCCCAGGCCCGCCATGCCAGCCAGCACCCAAGCCCCGGCCAAGAAGGGCATGACCTTGGCCAGGCCGCCCAGCTGGGTGATGTCGCGGGTGTGGGTGCGGCCGTAGACCGAGCCGATGAGCCCGAAGAAGAGCCCGGTCATGATG
>CAYXCT010000267.1:0-2731 GCA_964463435.1 uncultured bacterium
CGCAGCCGCGGCGGCGCGGCCTTGAACGCGGGCGCGGACCATTGGCGCAGCGAACGGGCCGGCCTGCTGGCCGGCTTGGGCTGGGCCCTGAACCCTTTGGCCGCCCTGATCAGCGCGGCCCACGGCCAATTCGACAGCCTGGCCCTGGCCCTGCTGCTGCTGGCCGCCTGGCAGCTGGAGTACGCGCGCCAGCCGCGGGCCGAGCTGTGGGCCGCGCTGTGCCTGGCCGCGGCCATCGCGCTCAAGACCTGGCCGCTGGCCTTCCTGCCGTTCTACCTCGGCATCTTCCCCAGCCTGCGCGAGCGCCTGCGCTTCAGCGCCTGGGTCCTGCTGCCGCCCCTGCTGCTGCTGCTGCCGTGGCTGGCCTGGGACGGGCCCGACGCGGTGGCCGGGCACCTGGGCTACAGCGGGGCCGCGGCCCTGGGGCTGAGCGGGGCCCTGCGCGCCGCCTGCGCCGCGCTGGGCGCTGGCGTGGACACCTATCGCGCCGCGGACGGCTTGCTGCGCCTGGCCTGCGAAGCCGGGCTGGCGCTGGTCTTCGCGGCCTGCTTGTGGCAGTGCCGGCGCCTGCGGCTCTTGGAAGGCCTGCCCTGGATGGCCCTGCTGCTGCTGCTGCTGGCCCCCGGGCTCTCGCCGCAGTACCTGGCCTGGCCCGTGGCCCTGGCCCTGGCCGTGAGCCCGCGCCTGGCCTTGCGCCTGAGCCTGGCCAGCCTGCCGCTGCTGGGCTGCTTTTACGGCCTTTTCATGCCCACCGTGCTGGCAGGCCCGGCGGCCTGGGCGCCGCCCAGGCTGGGCCAGAGCGCCGTGCTGCTGTGGGCCCTGGCCAACCTGCTTTGGTGGATCTACCTGGCAGCCCAATGGCTGGCACTGGGCCCGCGCATGCGGCTGGCCCGGCCGCGCGGAGCCGCTTGAGACCCGAATGCGCCGACTGAAATTCCTGCTCCTCTTCGCCTGGACCCTGGCCCTTTTCGCGGCCACGCTGTGGCGCTACCCAGTTCCGTTGAGCAACGGCCTGGGGCTGCTGCAGTCCACGGCCTGCTGCCTGGTGGTGCTGGCCGCGTCCCTTGGCCTGGGCCGGGCCGTGCTGTCCAGGCTCGACCTTTACCAAGGTTCGCTGGTGCAGGAGGCGGTCTTCAGCCTGGGGCTGGGCCTGACCGGCTTGAGCCTGCTGGGCTCCCTGCTTTGCGCCGTGGGCGTGCTCTTCACCTGGTCGGCCTGGCTGCTGCTGGCTGGCCTGCTCATCCTGCATTGGGAGCACCTGGAGGCGCTGGGCCGGGCCTTCCAGCGCAACCTCAAGAACAAGCATCCCTGGGAAGGCTCCAGCACCGAGATCGCCATCCTGCTGGTGCTGGCCCTCTGCGCGGCCACGGTGTTGCTGCTGGCCCTGGCGCCGCCGAGCTTCTACGACGCCATGGTCTACCACTTGGCCCAGGCCCAGCGGGCGGCCCAGAGCGGACGCCTGGCCCCGCAGCCGGCCGTGCTGTTCACCTGGCTGCCCAGCCTGCCGACCCCGCTGTGGGCGCTGGCGCTGGCCCTGGACGGCGCGCCCCTGGAGCAGGCGCTGGCGCCGTCCCTGCTCAACCTGGCGGTGGGCGCGGCCCTGGCCCTGGCCTTGATGGACGCGTCGGCGCGCCTGCTGCGGGAGCGCCGCCTCTGGCTGGCCCCGGCCCTGGCCCTGGCCCAGCCGCTGCTGGCCCTCAGCTTCGGGGTCTTCAGTCCGGACGGCTGGATGGCCTTCTTCAGCTTCCTGTCGCTCAACGCGTTCCTGCTGGCCCTGGACGAACGCGTGGCGCGGCCGCGCGAACGCTGGCTGCTGCTCTCCGCCCTGCTGTGCGGGGCGGCCTGCGCCAGCAAGCCGGTGGCGCTGGTGCACGCGGTGGCGCTGCTGGCCCTGGCCGCCTGGATGGCCCTCAGCGACCCGTCCTGGCGCCGGCCCGGGCTGCTGGCCCGCGGCCTGGGCCTGCTGCTGCTGCCGCTGCTGCCCTGGCTGATCCAGGGCGCCGTGCTGCAGGGCCAGCCCTTCTATCCCTTCCCGCTGCGCTTCCTTGGCTGGACCCTGGAAAGCGGCGCACCCCAGGCTTACTTCGACCACATGCAGGCCTTCGGCGGCCAGGGCTGGGGCGCCTGGCTGCGCCTGCCCTACGCGGCGTTCTTTGACAGCGCCAGCCTGGGCGGCGGCGGCCATCCCGGCTTCCTGCTGCTGGCCCTGGCCCCGGCCGCGCTGGCCTTCCAGCTGGAGCGGCCCCTGCGCTGGCTGGGCGCCTACGTGCTGCTGGGCCTGCTCTTCTGGAGCCTGGGCCCGCACGTGATCCGATACGCCCTGCCGCTGCTGCCGGGCGCCAGCCTGCTGGCGGCCCAGGTGGCGGTTCAGGCGGAAGGCTGGGCCGTGTCCGTGACCTGGACCTGGCTGTGGCGGGGCCTGGTGCTGCTGGCCCTGGCCGCCGGGGCCCTGCAGGGCTTCGAGATCATGGTGATGGATTTCGACCCGCTGGCCAGCGCCTTTGGGCTGGTGGATCCGGCCGCGCAGCTGGCCCGCCGCGGCGTGCCCCAGCTGCAGGTGGAACGCTGGATCCTGGCCCACGGCGGCAGCGCCCAGAGCGCCGTGCTGCTGCTGGGGGACGCCCGCAGCGCCTGGATGCCCGCCAAGACCCTGGCCGCCCGCCCCTTTGAGCCCCACCCATTGGCCGCCTGGATGGGCCAGTGCCAAAGCCCCCAGGAGCTGGGTGTTTTG
>CAYXCT010000268.1:0-2726 GCA_964463435.1 uncultured bacterium
GCGCATGAGGGGCCACAGCAGCCAGGCGAACAGTCCGGAAAAGCGTAAGCCCTTGATCTCCGCGCAGGCGGTGTGATAGCCGACGACGCAGAGCATACCCAGGCTGTTGAATCGGAATGATTGCATCGGCCGACCGCGGACGCTGGCGAAGAGATTCCGCGCCAGCTGGCTGGCCTGCGCCCAGGTCTGCATCCCGGGCAGCGCTGAGCTGGCCCTGGACCTGCCGATCGCCTCGCCCGGCCAGCCAGCCCTGCCAGCCCCGCAGGCCCAGGCAAGCTGGCCAGCGCTTGGCCGCATGCTCCTGCTGGCCTTCTTGGGCGGCATGCTGCTCAACCTGATGCCCTGCGTGCTGCCGGTGCTCTCGCTCAAGGTCTTTGGCCTGCTGGGCCAGGGCCGGGCCAAGCCGGGCAATGGGCTGGCCTACACCCTGGGCGTGCTGGCCAGCTTCTGGGGCCTGGGCGCGGCCGTGCTGGCGCTCAAGGCCGCGGGCTCCAGCGTGGGCTGGGGCTTCCAGATGCAGAACCCCTGGTATGTGGCGGGCATGGCCTTGCTGCTCACCGGCTTCAGCCTGAACCTCTTCGGCCTCTTTGAGGTGGGCGCCCCCAGCGCGGCGGTGCAGGGCATGGCCAGGGCCGCCATGGGCGAGGGCCCGGCCAGCGCCTTCTTCAGCGGCGCCTTCGCCACCCTGCTGGCCACGCCCTGCACCGCGCCCCTGCTTGGCAGCGCCGTGGGCTTCGCCTTCACCCAGCCGGCCCTGGTGCTGCTGGCGGCCCTCACCGCGGTGGGCCTGGGCTTGGCCCTGCCCTTTGCCCTGGCCTCTTCCGCGCCCGCGCTGGCGCGCTGGCTGCCCAAGCCCGGGGCTTGGATGCTGCGGCTCAGGCAGGGGCTGGGCTTCTTGCTGCTGGCCTTTTTGCCCTGGCTGCTCTGGGTGCTGGGCCGACTCAGCAGCCTGGAGGCCGCGGTGCGCGCCGCATCGGCCTGCCTGGCCCTGGCCTTCTTCATCTGGCTGGCGGCTTGGCTGCGGCGCAGGCTGGCCTGGCTGCTCTGCCTGCTGGCCGCGCTGGGGCTCGCCATCGCCCTGCTGGCCCCGGCCCTGGCTCATCCTGCTTTGAGCCCGGCGGCGGAAGCCCGTGACGGCTGGCAGCCCTGGTCCGAGGAGGGCTTGGCCGTGCTGCGGGCCCAGGACAGGACGGTGTTCGTGGACGCCACGGCGGACTGGTGCTGGACCTGCAAGGTGAATGAGCGCCTCATCCTGGCCAGCGCCACGGCGAAGAAGGCCTTTGCGGACAGCCATGCCGTGCTGATGCGGGCCGATTGGACCCGCCAGGACCCGGCCATCACCGCGCTGCTCGCCCGCTTCGGCCGCGCGGGCGTGCCCTTCTATGTCGTTTACCCTGGCATGGGCGAGCCCCGCCCCTTGCCCGAGGTCCCCAGCGCCCAGCAGGTGGCCGACGCCCTGCGGCGCTAACACCGCTCTTTGGAGAAAAAGTGGCAGCTCAAAAGACCCTTTTCCATGAAGGCCATGACTTGCTGCGGCACGCCCATGAGCTGCGCCGCCCCCCCATGGATAGCGACAGCTGGCGCACCCTGCGCATCCAGGCTGAGATCGTGGAGGGCTTTGAGCGGCTGCGCGACCTGGGCCCGGCGGTGACTGTCTTTGGCTCTGCCCGCACCAAGCCCGGCCATCCCATGTACCGCGCCGCTGAGGACACCGGCCGGCTGCTCTCACGAGCCGGGATCTCGGTCATCACCGGCGGTGGGCCGGGCATTATGGAAGCGGCCAACAAAGGGGCCAAGAGCAGGGGAGCCAAGGCTGTGGGCATCAACATTGAGCTGCCCTTTGAGCAGCAGCCCAATCCCCATCAGGACATCAGCCTGACCAACCGCTACTTTTTCGTGCGCAAGCTGATGTTCGTGAAGTATGCATTTGCCTTTGTCTATTTTCCAGGCGGCTTTGGAACCCTGGACGAGCTGTATGAGGTCTTGACCCTTGCCCAGACCATGAAGATAGACCGCTTCCCCATGCTGCTCTATGGGAGCAAGCATTGGAAGCCCATGCTGGACTGGTGGAAGGGCGGCTTGTTGGATGAAGGGTACATCTCTGCAGAAGATGCGAGCCTGATGCAGGTGGTGGACAGCCCCGAAGCAGTGCTCAAGGTGGTGCTGGCCAATGCCAGGAAGATGGGCTTCAAGCTAAAGCCGAAGCGTTGAATGCAAGAAGGCCCGGGCAGATGCCCGGGCCTTCTTGTTTCCCGCTCCCGGCGGGTCAGGCGCGGGAGAGCTCCCAGCGCACATGCCCCTTCAGCCGCTCCAGGTTGCCGAAGCTGAGTCCGAAGTCGCGGCGGATGGCCTCCACATCGAAGAGGTAGGGTTCGGCGCCATAGCCGCGGTCCTCCAGCTCAATGGGAGCCTGGCGCCCCGCCTCAGCCATGGCCAGGCGGGCCACCTCTTCCCAGCTGCGCCACTCCCTGCTCAGGGCGTAATGGATGCTGAAGGGCCCGGGATGGCTGAGCGCGGCCAGGTAGACCTGGGCGATGTCCGCGGCGTGCAGGAACTGGGTGCCATCGTGCTTCACCAGGCGCACGGCTTGGCCGCGCTTGACCGCCTTGCAGAGCTGGGCGAAGCGCTGGTCGGGCTGGCTGCGGGCGCCCGGCACCGCGGGCTCGCCGAAGATGTAGCCGGGCCGGATCACCCGCATCCGCAGGCCCTTGCGGGCGTAGGCCCGG
>CAYXCT010000269.1:0-2720 GCA_964463435.1 uncultured bacterium
GCGGGCAAGGACACCAAGGCCGCGGTCAAGGACACGGGCAAGAATGTGAAGAAGGGCAGCAAGCAGGCCTGGCAGGACGCCAAGGCCGGCAGCAAGAAGGCCTGGAAGGTGACCAAGGAAGGGACGAAGAACGCCCTGAAGAAGACCAAGGACGGCGTGAAAAAGGCGGTCAAGGGCGACAATTGAGCCCCTGCCGCCTCATCCTTGTCTCAGGCTTTCTAGGCTCGGGCAAGACCAGCTTTGCCCGCCACTTCCTCTCCCGGCTCATGCCCGCGGGCGAGCGGGCAGCCCTGGTGGTGAATGAGATAGGCGCGGTCAACTGGGACGCCGCCATCCTGAGCGCTTACAGCCAGGATGTGCTCAAGCTGCTGGCTGGCTGCTTGTGCTGCTCGGGCAAGCAGGAGCTCTTTGACGGCCTGCTGCGCCTGCTGTCCCCTGAGCGCGGGCCCCTGCCGAGCTGGGTGCTCATAGAATCCAGCGGCCTGGCAGACCCGGCCGACACCCTTGACACCCTGCTGCACCCCCTCATCCGCGGCCGCGCCATCCTGGCCGCCGCCATCACCGTGGTGGATGCCAGCCGCTTTCCAGCGCTGGCCGCGCGCGAGCCTCTGCTGGAGCGCCAGGCCCGCTGGGCCAGCCTGATCTTGGCCAACAAGGCCGACCTGTTGCCTGAGCCTGCCCGCGATGCCCTGGCTGCCAGGCTCAAGGGCCTGAACCCCAAGGCCAGGCTGGCTTGGGCCGTGGAAGGCGCTCTGGATGCCGGGGCCTGGCAGCAGGAGCTGGCGCGGCCTTTGCTGCTGGCGGCTGAGCCGGGGCATGACAAAGAGCATCCTAGCTTTGCCGGCTATTACAGCCTAGAATGGGAACCCAAGGCAGCGCCAGAGCGTCTTAGCTTGGAGGTTGTGCTGCGGGCCCTGCCCTTGGAAGTGGAGCGGGTGAAGGGCTATCTTGAGCTGGCAGATGGCAGCCCAGTGCTGGTGCAGAAGGCCGGGCCCCTGCTAAGGCTCCATGCCTGGCCCAAAGAGCCGAGCCTGAAGCCGGGCCTCACCTTCATCGGCCCTGGGCTGGAAACAGACAAGATCCGCGCCTTGATGGATCAATCTCATAGGGTTTGAACCGGCCCGGCGCAATGGGGCGCTTGAGCCTTTCTTTAATCAAAGGAGCCACACAATGGCACTCAGCGAAGAGCAGAAGCAGAACATCATCGAAGAAGAGACCCTGCGCATGGAAGCCCGCCGCAACGCCATCCATGGCGGCTGCTGCAAGGGCGGCCACGGGCATGGCCACTGCTGCGGCAAGTGGGGCTGGATCGTCGCCGCCATCCTGGCGGTGATGCTCATCATCAGCCACTGCCACCATTGCTGCGGCATGGGCGGCTGGCGCGGCCAGTGCAGCATGGGCCCTGGCATGGGCATGCCCCCCAACTGCCAGATGATGAACGGCCAGCAGGCCCCGGCCCCGGCTCCTGTCCCGGCCAAGAAGTAGCGCTTAGCCCTGCTCATAAAAAGAAAGAGCCTCCCTTGCAGGAGGCTCTTTCTTTTTGCGGCTCTGAGCTTACTTGGCCGCCGGGCTGGTGGCAGCGGGCGCGGCCTTGACAGCCTTGACCGCCTTCTTGGCGTGGAGCTTCTTGCTGCCCTTGCGCGCCTTCTTGACCTGCTTCTTCTCGGCCTTCTGCGACACGGTGCTGGTGCCGCTCACTGCGCTGGCAGCCGGCTCGGCAGCCAGGGCCAGGATGGAACCGCCCAGGAAAGCGGCGAGGGCAGCGGCGATGATGGTCTTTTTCATGGCGACCTCCTAAATGGTGGGAAGATGGATGGTGGGGCTTGAGCGTCTTTCTCAGCTCCTGGCTTCTAGTGTTGCATAGAGCTTGCCAAGTTTGCCTGCCAGCAATATCAAGGGAAAACCAGCTTGGAGCACGCCTGTTTGCGCGGCGGATTTGCCGCGCCGCGGCAGTGCTACCCCTGAAATGGCCCCTTTTTAGTTTCTGCTTGCCCCTGGCCTTGGCCTGGGTTAAGGTTTTTCCACAATCTGCCACGTCCAGGTGCGGGGAAGGCGCAAGCCCCCCCGAGAATAGGGAAGCCCGTGAGAGTCGGGCGCGGACACGCCACTGTGATCCCCGCGAGGGGTGAGCCAGGAGACCTGCCTGCGACGTTGTGAACGCTCTTCTGCCTTCGTGTCGCAAGGGGAAGGGATGCGCCCCTTTGCTGCGCCTTCCAACCGCCCGTGTGAACCACGGGCGGTTTTGTTTTGCCCTCACCCTTCTTCCTGTATGCCCTCTCCCAGGGGGAGAGGGCTGTCAGCGGCACCTGCCTCAGATCTCCCCTCTCCCTCTGGGAGAGGGGCCGGGGGTGAGGGCCAATACGCCGGCCTTCGCCAGATTTCCAAGGAGAGACTCTTGCTTTCCAATGTCAAAAAGCCCGCCTTTGCCGCGCACACTGAGCGCGCCCGCCTAAAGCCCACGGTGATGTGGTTCTTGCGCCACGGCGAGACCGACTGGAACGTGGAGCGCCGCATCCAGGGCTGGAAGGGCACGCATCTGAACGCCCTGGGCCAGCGCCAGGCGCGCCTGGCAGCCAGCCGCTTGAAGCACATCCGCTTCGACGCCATCTACACTTCAGACATCCTGCGCTGTGAGCAGACCGCCCAGGCAGTTCTCAAGGGCCGCCGCGGGCTCAAGCTGCTGCCCCTGCCCGAGGCCCGCGAGCGCAGCTTCGGCGCCT
>CAYXCT010000270.1:0-2714 GCA_964463435.1 uncultured bacterium
ATACGAGATTGGTCAGTGACTGGAGTTCAGACGTGTGCTCTTCCGATCTGGCCAGGCAGGTGGAATGCACCATCAACGGCATCGGCGAGCGCGCGGGCAACTGCAGCCTTGAGGAGGTGGTGATGGCCCTCAAGACCCGCCAGGACTTCTTCAAGGCCAAGGTGGATGTGGCCACCAAGGAGATCACGCGGGCCTCGCGCCTGGTGAGCAGCCTCACCGGCATGCAGGTGCAGCCCAACAAGGCCATTGTGGGCAGCAACGCCTTTGCCCATGAGTCGGGCATCCACCAGGACGGCGTGCTCAAGGCCGCCAACACCTACGAGATCATGAGTCCGGCCAGCGTGGGCCTGAGCGACAGCAACCTGGTGCTGGGCAAGCATTCCGGCCGGCACGCGCTCAAGAAGCGCCTGGCCTTTCTGGGCGTGGAGGCGGACGGCGCCAAGCTGGACGAGCTCTACGAGGCCTTCAAGAAGCTGGCCGACCGCAAGAAGGACATCTACGACGACGACCTGCTGCTGCTGGGCGATGCCGAGGAGCGCGCCGACAAGGGCGACTTCATCTTCAAGAGCCTGCAGGTGACCAGCGGCACCGGCATCACCCCCCAGTGCGTGGTGGTGCTGGAGCATGAGGGCAGGGAGCTCAAGCACGTGGGCACCGGCAACGGCGCGGTGGACGCCATCTACAACACCATGGCCGCGCTCACCAAGACCCAGTACGGCCTGGTGACCTACTCCATCAAGGCCGCCACCGGCGGCACCGACGCCCAGGGCGAGGTGACGGTGGTGCTGGAGAACAAGGACCAGCGGGTCAGCGCCCGCGGCGCGGACACCGATGTGCTGGTGGCCTCGGCCAAGGCCTACCTGGCCGCCGTCAACAAGATGAACCGCCTCAAGGACCGCAAGGGCGGCATCAAGGGAGTTTAGCGGTCTCGGGCGTCAAGGGCGACGGTCCCTCCTCATCCCATACCTATAGGAGACAGCAGCGATGGCACAGGCACAGTTCAAAGTGGGCGTGGTGGGCGCGACCGGCATCGCCGGCCAGCAGTTCCTCTCTTGCCTCAAGGACCATCCCTGGTTCAAGGTGACCGCGCTGGCGGCCAGCAGCCGCACGGCGGGCAAGCCCTACGCCGAGGGCATAAGGCAGGAGAACGGCGCGGCCGGCTGGTGGGCCGAGGGCGAGGTGCCAGCGGCCTATGCGGGCATGAGCATCCAGAACAGCGAGGCCTTTGACGCGGCCAGCGTGGACATCGTGTTCACGGCCATGGATTCGGCCCCGGCCAAGCTGCTGGAGCCCAAGTACGCCGCCACCACCCCGGTGATCAGCACGGCCTCGGCCTTCCGCATGGAAGCCGACGCCCCCATCCTCATCCCGGGCGTCAATTCCGCGCACTCCGCGCTGCTGGAGCAGCAGCGCAAGAACCGCGGCTGGAAGGGCTTTGTCACCGCCCAGGCCAACTGCACCACCACCGGCTTGGCGGTGAGCCTGGCTCCCCTGGTGCGGGAATTCGGCCTCAAGAGCCTGCTCATGACCAGCATGCAGGCCGTCTCTGGCGCCGGCCGCGCCGGCGGCGTGCTGACGCTGGACTCGCTGGACAACATCATCCCCTACATCGTGGGCGAGGAGGAGAAGGTGCAGCGCGAGCTGGGCAAGATCTTCGGCAGCCTGCAAGGCGGCGGCATCGCCCCGGCCGGCTTCGGGGTCAGCTGCACCTGCACCCGCGCCGCGGTGCTGGAGGGCCACACCGAGAGCGTCTTCGCCGGCTTGGGCAAGCCCGCCAGCCTGCAGGCCGTCAAGGACGCGATGGCCGGCTTCGCGCCCGCGGACATCAAGGCCCTGCCCACCTCTCCCGAGGGCGGCCGCCTCATCAAGGTGCACGATGACCCCTTCCGGCCCCAGCCCCGCCTGGACCGCGACCTGGGCGGCGGCATGGTCACCTCCGTCGGCCGCCTGCGCCAGGACCCGGTGCTGGAGAACGGCGTGAAGTACATGCTGGTCTCCCATAATACGAAAATGGGCGCTGCCAAGGGCGCGGTGCTGGTGGCCGAGCTGCTGGTGACGCAGGGCATCATCAAGGGCAAGTGACACACTGAAAGCCATGAAATGAAAAAGGCCCGGTCTCCGAATGGAGGCCGGGCCTTTTTTTGTAAAGCGCTGGTGCGAATGGTGCTGCTTCTTGCTCTTCCATGCTCGCCTCCTTTGAGCTAAAATTTAGTTCTGTGGTGAGGCGATCTCAAAGGCCTGCTAGGCTAAAAGTTTTATGTCACCATTTCGTGACGCATCACAATGTAGTGGTCACGAAATTATGTCCGGTTTTTATCTGTTAGCTTATTAGCGTTTCTGCTTTGCAAGCCAGCCCCATCGCAGCTTTACCAAGCGCCTTGTCTGAAGTGACACAAGGCACTCCCAAATGCTTGGCCAGGGCCAAGAACTGCGCGTCATAGGCCGTGACCTTGAGCTTCAGGCTCAGCTCCAGCGCCGCGGCCTGGTCCACCGCATGGTCAGTGATGAACCCGAGGCTCTCCGACTTCTTCATCAGCGCCAGCGCGTCGGCCTGGGGCATGCCGCCATGGCGCGCGTAGTTGGTGAGCACATTGGCCCATTCCACGCGCCAGAAGACGGGCATGTGCCAGTCGCGGTCCTTGGCGAGCAGGGCTTGGGCTTGACAAAGGTACAGATAAAGGTACATATTCAAGTACACCTTTGGAGGAACCCAT
>CAYXCT010000271.1:0-2684 GCA_964463435.1 uncultured bacterium
AGCTTCGATGATGCCCATGGAGCCCTCCTCAGGGTTTGGAATTGCGCTTCTCGATGTCGGCCCTCTTCACCAGCGCGATGTAGCGCTCCACCTTGGCCACATCGTCCTTGTTGATGGCGATGAAGCGCACGCCGGCGGTGTGCTTGCCGGTGGCATTGGGGGCTATCTCGCTGCGCACCACCACGGCCAGGGCCTTGATGGGCAGGGGCAGGCCGGGCAGCTGCAGCTCCAGGGCCAGGGTGGCCCCCTCCTTGATGGGCTTGGGGGTGATGATCTTGAGGCCGCCCAGCGAGATGTTCTCGGTCACCACGGTCATCACGTCCTTGACCATCTGGGTGCCGGCGTGGGACACGGTGATGTCCTTGTAGTCGCCGCCCGGGCGGGACAGGCGCTCGGCCTCCCCGGATTCGACCACATGGAATGCCACGGTGAACTGGGCGGTGATGCGCTCGAACTGCCGGCGCTCAATGACCCCTTGCTCTTCTGCCATGATGCCTCCAGTGCAGGATGCCCCAGCCGGGCTCAGATGTCGTAGGTCTTGCCGGGCTTCAGCGCCTCCAAGCCCCCCAGCCGCAGCTCCTTGAGCTCTTGGCGGATCTCGGCATCGAATTCGGGCTTCATGTGAAAGGCCAGGATGGGGATGCCCAGCTTTCGGCGCACCTTGGCCAGCTCCTTCTTGAGGTCCTGGGGGGTCAGGTGCCCGGAGACCTCGGAGAGCTTCTGCATGCGGTTGGGGAAGCTCACCTCCACCACCAGGGCGCGCAGGTTGCTGGCCTCGCTCACCGCATCCCAGATCTCATCGGTCACCCCGGTGTCGCCGGTGAAGACCAGGCTCTTGCCGCTGGCCGCCTCGCTCAGCACATAGCCGCAGGTGGGCACCGGATGGTTGACCCGCACCGGGGTGGCCTGGTAGCCGCCCACCCGCACCGGCTCCCGCTCCGCCAGGGGCTTGAAGGCCAGCACCGGCTCGCCATTCGCCTTCTTGATCTTGGTGAAGTCGGGCCAGAGCTGGTTGTTGAAGAGATGCCGGCCCAGGGCGTCCAGCGCCTCGGGCAGCCCGTGCACGGCCACCGGCGGCCCATCCGTGCCGAAGATGTTGACCGCGAAGAAGGGCAGCGCGCAGCAGTGGTCGAGATGGCTGTGGGTCAGCAGCACGTCGCGGACGCGCGACTGCTCCTTGAGGTCCAGGGCCTGGCCGATGGTCCCCGCGTCCAGCAGCAGCTGCTCGTCCAGCAGGAAGGCGGTCATGTTGCAGCCCGGCATGTCGCCGCCGTAAGCGCCCAACACTCTGAATCGCATGGGGACCTGTGAGCAAGGGTGATGGGGCGGCTTTCTTAACTCTCGGCAAAGCCCAGCCGGGCCAGGGCCCGCAGGCCCCACCCGCAGAGCGCGGCGGCCACGGCCCCTTGGGCGGCAAAGGCCAGGGAGCCAGCCAGCGGCGGGGCCGCCAGCGCCAGGGCCGCCAGGGCCAGGGGGGGCAGCAGCGACCAGGGCAGGCTGAGCAGGCCGGCGCCCAGCGCCGCCAAGGCTGCCAGGGCCAGCCAGTACCGCCGCGGCCACTGGCCAGGGCGCTCGCCTTTCAGGCAGCCGCTGAAGAAGCCGGCAAAGAGGCGCTCTTGCGCATCCATGCCCGGCGCGCCATCCTGCAGCGGCCAGGGCCTGAGGAACACCACCTTGCCCGCCACCCTCGCCGGGCCCAGGGCGCCAGCGAGCAGGGGCTCCAAGGCCAGGCTCTCCATGGGCAGGGCGGGCTGGCGCGGGTCCTCATAGCACAGGCCCGCCGCATCCAAGGGCAGCACCCGGCCGCCCAGCTCCACGCTGCTCAAGCGCCTGCCGCGCCACTGGAAATGGAGGTCCTGGCGCCCCAAGTCCGCCTGCAGCAGCGCGGCAGCCAGGCCCAGCGAAGGGACCCAGCGGCCCTGGCATTCAAAGACCGCTGGCAGGCCCGGCCCGGGCAGGCCCAGGCTCACGGCCCCCAGCGTCGAAGATTCCTGAAAGGCCGGGTGCGGCCAGCGCCACAGGCTGGCCGCGCTGGCCAGGTGCGCCGGCTCCCCGCCGCGCAGGGCCACATGAAAGCCGGCGCGCTCCAATGCCGGGCCAGGCTCAAAGCCCGGGGAGGCCGGGCCCAGGCCCAGGGGCAGCACCAGGTCCTGGTTCTCGATGAAGAGCACTTCCAAGTCGTGGTCCAGCTGCAGCTGCTGGCGCAAGCCGTCAAAGCGTGCCTGCAGGCCCGGCCTGGCCTTGGGCTCTGCCAGCGGCAGCAGCGACTCCTCCAGCGGCCCGAGCAGGGCGCGGGCCTCCTCCTGGCTGGCGCCCTCCATCCAATCCTCGAGCACCACGGCCTTGGGCCGCATGGCCTCCAGGGCCGTGAGCCAAGCCAGCAGCTGCCTGCGCCGTAAGGCGGCATCCGGTTTTCCCTGCTCCGGTCCCGCCACCCGCAAGCCCTCCTGCAGGAAGGCAAAGCGGCCACGCAGAGCCCCATCCCCCGGCTCCGGGCCCCGCAATTGGGGCAGGGGCTGCATCATCCAAGCGCCCAGCAGGGCCGCTCCAGCCATGGCCAGAGAGCCGGCCGCCAAGATCCTCGCGCCTCGGCCAGGCACCTTCACATCCCCAGCTCTTCCTTCAACTCAAGGTAATGGATGAACTTCTCGAGGTTGTCCAGGGTCACCACCACCAGCGAGCCG
>CAYXCT010000272.1:0-2665 GCA_964463435.1 uncultured bacterium
CAGCCGCGCTTGGCCCAGAATTCCTGCAGCACCAGGATGATCTCTTGAAAGCTGTAAGGATAGGGCCGTCCGCTCTTGGCGGGCTTGGCCGCCTTTTTGGTGGCAGGGGTCTTGGAAGGCATGGCTCTCGGGGAAGAAGTGGTTGGAACAAAGCTTCAGATGCGCAAGGACTATAACAAAAAGCCAGGGCCAGGGCAAGGCTCGGACAACCGGCGCGTCCCTCTGCGCGGAGGGCAGGACCGCAAGGCGGTATTTTAGCCGCTAGTGCAACATTTGCCTTGCTCTTTTCCCAACCCTGCGGTAGGTTAAAGCGTAAGGACAATAACCGACCATTTGGTCGCTTTATCGCAGGGGCAGCATGAGGACCGTAGACCAGAAAGTGCACGCACGCCGGGTGGACCGCATCTTGGACGCGGCCTGCGGCCTCTTTGCCAGGCACGGCTACAGCGAGACCAGCCTGGATGCCGTGGCCCAGGCCTGCTCCATGAAGAAGCCCAGCCTCTACCACTACTTCGCGGGCAAGGAAGCCCTGCTCAAGAGCATCGTGCGGCGGCGCATGGACGAGGCCCAGGCCCAGATCAATGCCCGCACCCGCAAGGGCGGCAGCCTGCGCGACCAGCTCTATGACACCGGCATGCAGTTCCTGCAGGGCATAAAGAAGCGGCGCAACCGCGATTTCCTGATGCTGATGGTCAACCAAGCGCCCCGCGACCCATCCATGCGGAAGGTGCTCGACCAGTTCAAGCAGGAGGTGGCTGACAGCGAAGGAGCCAAGCCCCCTTCCCTTCTCACGGGCCACCACTTCCCCTATCCCTGGGCCGCGGCCATGTTCATGCACCAGTTCATGGACGCCCTCTTCCTCTATGCCTGCGAGAGCATGCTATGGAAGATAGGCCCCTGCGTGGACTTCAAGCCCGAGCATTACGTCGGCATGCTGGCCGACATCTACAGCCAAGCCGCTGAAGCCAGGCCCGCATCCCGGGCTGGGAAAAACCGCACCCTGAGAGCATTGGAGGCCCATCCATGAAGCGCACCCTCACCCTCTTCCTTGCCCTGCTCAGCCTGGCGCCGGCCCTGTTCAGCGAGGGCCTGAGCCCGCAGGCCCAGGCTGCGCCCGTTGAGAGCCTGCCCCTGGCCGCTTACCTGGCCCAGGTGGCTTCCAAGAACGACGCCCTGCAGGCCGCGCGCGGCCAGAACCTGAGCTTGGACTTGGCGGCCCTGGAGCCTGAGACCGCCTTCTCCCCCAGCCTGACCGCGGATTACAGCCACAATGAGACCGAGCTCCCGCCGAGCAGCGCCATGGTCCCCTCCTCAGTCTATGGCAGCAGCTGGGACCTGGGCGTGAGCAAGCTCTTTTCCACCGGCACCCACGTGGACCTGGGCTACCAGTCAGCCTGGAGCATCGACAACTACAGCCTGCCCCCTGCCCTGTCCAGCGAGCTGGGCTCGCTCTTGGGGAGCGGCGCCTGGTACACAGCCAGCCCAACGATCACCATCAGCCAGAGCCTGTGGAAGGGCTTCATGGCCCGCGGCGCGGACATCGCCATCCAAAAGGTGCAGGCCAGCTACGGCAGCCTCAAGCGCCTCAATGACTACAAGGCTCAATCCGTGCTCTACCAGGCCGAGACCGCTTATGTGCAGCTGGCCCTGGCCAGGGCCACGGTGGCAGTGCAGGAAGAGGCCCTGGAGCGCAATCTGAAGATATTGGAATGGAGCAAGCGCCGGGCCAGCCAGAACCTGGTGGACCAGGTGGACGTGCTGCAGACCGAGGCCCAGGTCAAGGCCGTGGAAGTGGGCTTGGCCACGGCCCGCGAGGGCCTGCGCAGCGCGGCCCGCAGCTTCAACGCCCTGCGCGGCCGCGATGACGACCAGGTGGACGCCGGCCTGGACGAGCTGACCCTGCCCGACCCATCCCAGCTGCTGCGCAAGGACGAGCGCCTGGACCTGAAGGCCGCCCGCCTGCAGCTCAAAGCCAATGACCTGAGCGTGGATGAGGTGGTGGAGAAGTACCGGCCTGACATCTCGGTCTTCTATAGCGAAGCTTTGAACGGCGGCGCGGGCGATTATAACTATGCCCTAAAGACAGAGAACAAGCCGGCCTGGGCCGCGGGGGTCAAGCTGAGCGCCAACATCGACCTGCCGCTCATCAGCAAGGTGGTGGAGGGCGTCAAGACCGCCAGCGACTCCGGCCAGCATGACTTTGAGCAGCAGCGCCGCGACCTGGACAAGGACTGGGACAACCTTGAGAGCCAGTGGGAGAGCGTGCAGCAGCGCCTGGCCCAGGTGGACGAGCTGGTGGCCCTGCAGAAGGAGAAGAGCGAGCGGGAGAAGGTGCGCTTCAACAACGGCCGCACCACCAACTACCAGGTCTTGAGCTTTGAGAACGATTATTCCAGCGCCCAGCTGATGCGGCTGGGCTTGATCACTGAAGCCCGCGTGCTGGCAGCCACGGCCAAGCTCTACAATGGCGCCTACTAAGCATCCCTGCCACCCCATCCAAGGATAGCCCCATGAACCTCGCAGCCCTCTCCATCAAGCGCCCCACCTTCATCGTGGCCATCGTGACCGTCATCATGGTGGTGGGCCTCATCTCCATGTCCAAGCTGGGGGTGGACGAGTTCCCTGACGTCACCTTCCCCTATGTCATCGTGCAGGTCCCCTACCG
>CAYXCT010000273.1:0-2655 GCA_964463435.1 uncultured bacterium
CAGGCGGCGATGAGGCCATAGGCCGAGCCCAGCCCCTGGCTGCCGGCCAGGTCCAGGGGGTGCTCCTGCTTGAGGCGCTGCACCTGGGCCTGCCATTGCGGCCGCGGCCTGCGACCCAGCAGGGGGATGAGCGCGGCCAGGGCCTGGGCCACATCGGCCGCCAGCTCGGCGTGCGGCCGGCGCAGCTTGCCCAGCTCGCTGGCATCGATGTCGATGTGCACCACCTGCGCCCTGGGGCAGAAGCGGTTGAGCGCCCCGGTGGCCCGGTCGTCAAAGCGGGCCCCCAGCACGATGAGCAGGTCGGCCTCCTCCAGGCCCAAATTGGCGCAGGGCGCCCCATGCATGCCAAAGAGGCCCAGGCTCAGCGCATGGCCGGCCGGGAAGGCGCCGAGCCCCATCAGGGTGCTGGCCACCGGCAGGCCCAGGCCCTCGGCCAGGGCGCGCACCTGGGCCGCGGCCGCGGGCGAAGCGGCGCCGCCGCCGACATAGAGCAGCGGGCGCTCGGCCTGGTTGATGAGCCGCGCGCAGGCCCGCAGGGCCTCCTCATCCAGCTCGGGCAGGCTGGCCGCGGCCCCGGGCTCGGGCCAGCAGCCCACCTCGACCTCCGCCTGCTGCACGTCCTTGGGCACGTCCACCCACACCGGCCCGGGCCGGCCCGAGGCGGCGATGCTGAAGGCGCGCGGGAGCGCGCTCAAGAGCTCCTGGGCCGAGCGCACCAGGAAGCTGTGCTTGGTGACCGGCGCGCTCATGCCGAAGGTGTCCACCTCCTGGAAGGCGTCGGTGCCCATCAGGGCCTGGCTCACCTGGCCGGTGATGACCACCAAGGGCACGCTGTCGGCTTTGGCATCGGCCACCGCGGTGATGAGGTTGGTGGCCCCGGGGCCGCTGGTGGCCAGGCAGGCCGCCACGCGGCCCGTGGCGCGCGCCATGCCCTGGGCCATGAAGCCGGCGCCCTGCTCGTGGCGCGCCAGCACGTGGCGGAGGATTCGGCTCTGCGAAAGGGCGTCATACAGGGGCAGGTTGCTGCCCCCGGGGATGCCTGGCAGCCAGGTGATGCCCTGGCGTTCGAGCAGCTTGATGATGATCTGGGCGCCGGTCATGCGGGGCATTTTAGCCTCCGGGTTGGCCTGGCACAGCGCTGAGCAAGGGGATAAAAAACAAAACCCCTGCCAGCAGCGCTGGCAGGGGTTTGAAGAGCTTGATAGGCCTAGTCCCTCACCCCAGCAGCGCCATTGGCACGACCACGACCAGTACCAGCACCAGAGCCACTACGGCTAGGGGCAGGAGGGTGTTCCGCTGGGCGAGGATGGCGATGGCCTGGGGCATGTCGGCTCAGAGAGCTTGGGGATTGATGCTCCTATTTAACCCATGGGCCGCCTGGGTGTCAAGCCCTGGCTGGCAAAAGGCGGCTTGCCGAGCCGCGAGCCGGCTTGATAGAATGGCCCCTATGACCCTCCCCCTGATGCCTTCCACCCCCCTGCGCCGCCGCTTGCTGCTGGCCGCCCTGCTCTTCGCCGGCTTCAGCCTGCTGTATCTGCACGGCGCCTCCCCGGCCTTTCACCCCGACGATTCGCCGGAGGCCATCACCTGCGGGGCCACGCTCTCCATCCAGCACCCGCCCGGCTACCCCTTGCACAGCCTGCTGGGCCGCCTGGCCTGCCTGGCCCTGCCCGGCACCCCGGCCTGGGGGGTGACAGCGCTGGCCGCCCTGCTGGGCAGCCTGAGCGTGGCGCTGCTCTTCTGGCTGGCCCTGGAGCTCTTGGCTGGGGAAGGGGAGCTCAGCCTGCTCTATGCCCTGCTGGCCGCGCTGGCCGCTGGCTTGGCCTACACCCAGTGGTTCCAGTCCGGCATCGCCAAGGGCGGCATCTACACCCTCAACCTGGCACTCACCCTGGCCGCGCTGATCAGCCTGGTGCGCGCCGCGCGCCAGCTCTCGAGCGGCGGCGCCGCGCGGCAGAGCCTGGCCGCGGCCGGCCTCTGGATGGGCCTGGGCCTGGCCAACCACTGGACCAGCCAGGCAGCCTTGATCCCCTGCGCGGCCCTGCTGCTGCTGCCGGCCCTGCTCAAGCGCCAGCGCTGGCCCTGGCGCAGCATCCTCCGCTCCAAGCTGCTGGCCCTGGCTGGCCTCACGCTCTACCTCTATCTGCCCTTGCGCTCCGCGCGCCTGCCGCCGCTCTTCTGGGGCGACCTGCGCAGCTGGCGCGGCTTCTTGGCCGTGCTGGGGCGGGCGCAGTACGCGGGGGTTGAGGCCGGCCGGGGCCTGGAGAACACCTGGCGCCTGCTGGGCCGCGAGGCTCTTGACCTGCGGCTGGAGTTCACCTGGCCCGGCCTGCTGCTGCTGGCCCTGGGCTGGGCCCTGCTGGTCTGGCGCCGGCGCCTGCTGGCCCTGGCCCTGCTCGCCTGGCCCCTCTGCCTGCTGCTGGCCGTGGCAGCCATGGCCCATCCGCCGCTCGATTCGCTTTGGGTCATAGACCCTTACCTGCTCTCGGCCCATGCCGGGCTGTGCCTGGGCCTGGCCGGCCTGGCCTGGCTGCCGCGCCTGCCGCAAGGCCTGGGCTGGAGGCTGGGCCTGGTTGGGGAGGCCTCCCTGCTGGGCCTGGCCCTGGCCGCGGCCCTGGCCCTGGGGCTCTGGCACCGGCCGCTGGCCAGCCATCA
>CAYXCT010000274.1:0-2644 GCA_964463435.1 uncultured bacterium
TGCCCGGCACCTCCTGAGGCTTGCCCGAGCTCCAGTCCAGCTTGGCTGCCTTGAGGCTCTTGACCCTGCCGCCCTCGCCCTCAAAGCCCTTCACCTGGATGCTGTACATGCGCTCCACGCCCTCTTCGTGGGCGCCAGCCGTGCGGAAGATGCGCGCCCATTGCGGCCAGGGGTTGTCCGCCGCCCGCTTTGCCGGGGGCTGCGGCATGACTTCCAGGTTGACCACGCTCTTGGCGCCCTGCCGGATGGCGGTGCCGATGCAATCCGCGCCCGTGTCGCCGCCGCCAACCACCACCACATCCAGGCCCTTGGCCAGGATCTGGTCAGCCACTTTGTCCCCTTCCTGCGCCTGGTTGGACTGCTTAAGGTATTCCATGGCGAAATGGACGCCCTTCAGCTCGCGGCCAGGCACCGGAAGGTCGCGGGCCATGGTGGAGCCGCCGGCGAGCACGACAGCGTCAAAATCCTTCAGCAGCGAAGCCGCTGGCAGGTCCTTGCCCACTTCAACACCCGCCTTGAAGACCACGCCCTCGGCCGCCATCTGCGCCAGCCGGCGGTCCAGCACGCGCTTCTCCATCTTGAACTCGGGGATGCCATAGCGCATCAGCCCGCCCAGGCGGTCGGCGCGCTCGAAGAGCGTGACCGCGTGGCCCACGCGCCTCAGTTGCTGGGCCGCGGCCATGCCCGCCGGCCCGGAGCCGACCACCGCCACCTTCTTGCCGGTCTCCCGGGCAGGGGGCAAGGGCTGCACCCAGCCCTCGGCCCAGGCCCGCGCGATGATCTCCTTCTCAATCTGCTTGATGATGATCGGAGCCTGGTGCTGGTCCATGGCCAGGGTGCAGCTGTTCTCGCAGGGCGCCGGGCACAAGGTGCCGGTGAACTCAGGGAAGTTGTTGGTGGCGTGCAGCCGCTGGATGGCGGCTTTCCACTGGCCCTTGTAGGCCAAGTCGTTCCAGTCGGGGATCAGGTTGTTGAGCGGGCAGCCCTGGTGGCAGAAGGGCACGCCGCAGTCCATGCAGCGCGCGGCCTGCACGGCCAGGTCGGTTTCGCTCAAATGGGTCTCATATTCCTTCCAGTCCTTGACGCGCTCCTGCACTGGCCGGCGCCGGGGCGTCTGGCGTCCGCTCTCCATGAACCCTGTGGGCTTGCCCATGATCTCCCTCTTCAGTGCGTTGAGGCCCCTGCCTCAGGCGGCGCTGGACTCTTGCTTGGCCTTCTGCTCCAGCAGGGCCTTCTTGTACTCCACCGGCATCACTTTGACCAGCTGGGCGCTCAGCTTGTCCCAGCCGTCCAAGAAGCGCTGAGCCACCGCGCTGCCGGTGTACTGCTGGTGCCGGCGCAGCATCTCGCTCACCTGCTCCAAGTCCTCGGTCTCCAAGGGCTCCAAGGCCACCATGGCGGTGTTGCAGCGGATCTTGAAGTCGCCCTGGGGGTCCCACACATAGGCGATGCCGCCGCTCATGCCGGCTGCGAAATTGCGCCCGGTGGCTCCCAGCACCAGCACCCGGCCGCCGGTCATGTACTCGCAGGCGTGGTCGCCCACGCCTTCCACCACCGCGTGCACGCCAGAATTGCGCACGCAGAAGCGCTCGCCGGCGCGGCCGCGGATGTAAGCCTCGCCGCTGGTGGCGCCATAGAAGCAGACATTGCCCACCAGGATGTTGTCCTCCGCCACAAAGGTGGACCGGGCAGGGGGGTAGATGGCGATCTTGCCGCCGCAAAGGCCCTTGCCCACATAGTCGTTGGAATCGCCCTCCAGCCGCAGGGTGACGCCCTTGGGCAGGAAGGCCCCCAGGCTCTGGCCCGCCGATCCTTTCAGGCTGATCTGGATGGTGTGCTCTGGCAGGCCCTGCGAGCCGTAGCGGCGGCTGATCTCGGCGCCCAGCTGGGTGCCGACGGTGCGGTTGACGTTGCGCACGGGCAGGTCCAGCTTCACCGGGGCCTGGCGCTCCAGGGCGTCCTTGGCCAGGGCCAGCAGCTGGCGGTCCAGGGTCTTCTCCAGGGCATGGTCCTGGCTGCTCACGCAGCGCACCGGCCCGCGGTCGCATTCCGCCGCGCGGTGGAAGATGGCGGAGAAGTCCAAGCCCCGCGACTTCCAGTGCTCGATGGCCTTGTTGGTGTCCAGCACCTCGCTGTGGCCCACCATCTCATCGATGCTCTTGAAGCCCAGCTGGGCCATGAACTCGCGGGCTTCCTCGGCCACAAAGTTCATGAAATTGACCACGTGCTCCGGCTTGCCCACGAACTTCTTGCGCAGCTCAGGGTTCTGGGTGGCCACGCCCACCGGGCAGGTGTCCAGGTGGCAGACGCGCATCATCACGCAGCCTGAGGAGATGAGGGCGGCGGTGGCAAAGCCGAACTCCTCGGCCCCCAGCAGCGCGGCGATGACCACATCGCGGCCGGTCTTTAGCTGGCCGTCGGTCTCCACCACGATGCGGTCGCGCAGGCCGTTCTTGACCAGGATCTGCTGGGTCTCGGCCAGCCCCATCTCCCAGGGGATGCCCGCGTGCTTGATGGAGGAGAGCGGCGAGGCGCCGGTGCCGCCGTCGTAGCCCGAGATGAGCACCTTGTCGGCATGGGCCTTGGCCACGCCGGCCGCCACCGTGCCCACCCCCACCTCGGAGACCAGCTTGACCGAGATGCG
>CAYXCT010000275.1:0-2633 GCA_964463435.1 uncultured bacterium
ACCGGCAGCAGCACGGCCTCGGCCACTGCCACGGCGACCCCGTCCGCCACGGCCAGCTCTAGCGGCACGCCCACGGCCACAGGAACCGCCTCGCCGACGCCCAGCCAGACCAGCACCATCACCCCTGGCCCCAGCCCCAGCGACAGCGCCACTCTCACGGCCTCGGCCACCCGCAGCCCCAGCCCCACTGGCACGGGCACCCAGAGCGCCACGCCCATTGCAACGGCCTCTGTCACGGCCAGCGCTTCGCCCACGCCCTCCTCCACCGTGGCGCAGAGCGCGCCCAGCGGCACGGCCACCAGCACCGCGGGCCATGGCCTGGGCCAGGACAGCACCGGGGTGATCAGCGCGCTGCCTTATCCCAACCCCAATCCCGGCCAGTTCTATGTCAAGCTGGCTGGCCCGGCAGACACCATCACGGTGCGCATCTATTCCCCGGCCCTGGTGGAGAGCTTGCGGGTGGTGGCGCCGGCCAGCGCGGACCGGGCTGGCTGGCAGCCCGTGGCCTTGCCAGCCAGCGTCAGCACCCTGCCCAATGGCACCTGGTTCGCCGTGGTGTCTGCCCAAAAGAGCGGGCGCACAGCCTCGCAGACCGCCAAGATCAGCTTCTACATGAAGCGCTGAGCCCGGCATGGCCGGCAAGCAAAGGGCCAAGGATGCCATGCCTTGGCCCTTTTTAAATCCTGGTGGACTATCCGCGCCATTGGCTTTAAATTGCAATCCAGGCTTGGAGCATGAAAAAAACCGGTCAATATCCGGGCATGGATATTTTGGGTCATTTGTCTTCCTTTTGAGAGGGGCGCTATGAACCAAAAGCATTGGTTGGCAACAGGGATCTTTCTCGCCAGCATGATGTCTTCGAGTTTCTTGGCTGGCTCCAGCTTCTATGGCGGGCTAGGCTTGGGCGAGGCTTATCTGAGCAATTCTGACATCAAGACCTCCACAGGCACTGAGAGCCCTGGCTTTGACTTCTGCGGGGACCTGAGCCTAGGCTATCAATTCGAAAGCATGTTCGGCGTTGAAGCGGGATGGGGCTTTGGGCCCATGCGCAGCTTCTCTTTCAGCGGCCCGGGCTGGTCGAGCACGCTTTCGTTGAGCACCAACCAGGTTTTTGCCATGCCCCTGGTGCGCTTGGGCGGCGGCAAGGGGCTTTTTGGGTCCCCGGCAGCCTACACCGTGGCGGGCTTGAAAGCAGGCTATGCCATGTTGAGCGGGCAGTCAGCCGGCGGCGGCCAGTCCACCAATTTTGATGGCAGCACCCCGGTGATCGGCTTGGCAGCCCGCTATGAGACCATGATAGGCAGCCATTTCAGCGTGGGCTTGCAGGCGGGCTATGACTACTGCAAGTTCACCACCTTCAAAGCGGGCGGCACGGTGGCCAAGAACGCCGATGGCAGCAACGAGGATCTGGATTTCTCAGGCCCCTATGTCAAGCTGGTGCTGGGCGGCTGGCTCTCAATGCCCAGGCAGAGGAAGGCGCCTGCCGCGGCCGCAAGCGATGAGGAATCCGCGGCTCCGGCTGAGCAGCCTGCCAGCTCAGCGGCGCGCGACATCCAGCGCCAAGGGGATGCCTTGATGAAGGCCCATCGCTATCCAGAGGCCGCGCAGGCCTATGTGAAGGCTGAGAAGCTGGACCCCAAGAACGCGGGCATCTGGCAGGCCCTGGGCAATGCCTATTACTTCATGGGCCAGAAGGCTTATGCCCTGTCGGCCTACAAGACCTCGCTGAGCCTGTCAGGCGGCAAGAATCCCCAGCTGGAAGCTTTCATCAAGAGCCTGCAAAGCAAGTAGCTGGCTACGGGCGTTGCCAATGCCGCCAGGCTGTGGGATGCTTCTGCGCTGGTTTTGTGAGGGCATCCCATAGCGAGGTGGCAATGGCAAGAAGCAAGCAGGTCTTTGGGGGCGATGGCCGGCTGGCCTTGGCTTACAGCCCTGATTTTTCCTTTGCGGACTGCCAGGGCCGGCAGATAGCCCTGGAGCCCAGCCAGCGCGTGGTGTGCCGGGTGCTCGACGCGGCCTGGCAGAAGGAGCGCCAGCCCCTCACCTTGAGCCTGGATGAGATCAAGCTGCGCGCTGATGCCCAGCGCCTTCCCAAGCAGACGCCGGGCCGGCTGCAGGCCCTGGGCCGCATGTTCGGCGAGCATCCCTTCTGGGACTCTGTGATCACGCGCGGCCTGGGCGACAATGGCCGCATGGCCAAGGACATCTACTGCTACGACCCCTGCGCACTGCCGCTGCCGGAAAAGCCGGCGCCCATGGGCCGGGCGCGAAAGAGCCAGCTGCTGCGCTGAGAGCTTCCCATCAGAATCGCTCGATGGGCCAAATCGGGGATGGGCGCCTGAGCCTCTCACCACAAGGAGAACGAGGCTGAAATGCGCGTTGCCGTGTTCGACACCAAGCCCTATGACCTGAGCATGCTGCTGCAAGCCGGGGCCGGCAAGCTGGAATGGGAATTCATCGAGGCGCGGCTGGGCGCGCAGACCGCGGGCCTGGCCCAGGGCTGCGCCGCGGCCTGCATCTTTGTCAATGACCGGGCGGACGCCAAGGCCCTGGCCAAGCTCAAGCAAGCCGGGGTGGGCTGCCTGGCCCTGCGCTGCGCCGGCTACAGCCATGTGGACCTGGCTGCCGCGGGC
>CAYXCT010000276.1:0-2626 GCA_964463435.1 uncultured bacterium
ATCCTGAAATTCCTTCGCGCCTTCCGCTCCATGGTGCGCCAGCGGCCCGAAGGGGTCAGCAATAAGCGCTGGCTGGCAGCCCTGGCCGTGGCTTTGGTGTCGGATGTCATCAGCTTTGGCGACGCGCTCTTCCCCGCGCTGCAGATCTTTGTGGATCTGGCCACAGCCCTGTTGCTGGCCACCCTGCTGGGCTGGAACTGGGCCCTGGCCACGGCCCTGGTGGCCGAGGCCATCCCCGGCCTGGCGGCCTTTCCCACCTGGGTGATGGTGGTGGCGGCCCTGGGCGCGCTGGACAAGCTGGGCTCGCCCAAGCCTGAGCCAGCGGCGCTGCCGGGCCAGGGCAAGGTGGTGCTGGCCTGGGGCGAGCTGGCGGCCAAGGTGGCTGAGCTCAAGTCGCAGGGCAAGCGGGTGGTCTTCACCAACGGCGTGTTCGACATCCTGCACGTGGGCCACCTGCGCTACCTGGCCCAGGCCCGCAGCCTGGGCGATGCCCTGGTGGTGGCCATCAACAGCGACAGCTCGGTCAAGGCCCTCAAGGGCGATGCCCGGCCCATCCTGCCCGAGGCCGAGCGCGCCGAGCTCTTGGCCGGCCTGGCCTGCGTCAGCTTTGTCACCGTCTTCTCAGAGCCCGACCCGCGCGCCGTCATCAGCGCGGTGCGGCCCAGCGTGCTGGCCAAGGGCGGCGACTGGCCGGTGGACAAGATCTTGGGCAGCGACACGGTGCTGGCTGATGGCGGCGAGGTGCGCTCGCTGGGCTTCGTGCCCGGCCGCAGCACCACCACCATCGTGGAGAGCATCGTCCAGCGCTATCCCCAGGGCTTCAAGGAGTAGCATGCGCGCCCTCGGCATCATCCCCGCCCGCTTCGCCAGCAGCCGCTTCCCGGGCAAGCCGCTCATCGACCTCTGCGGCAAGCCCATGATCCAGCGGGTCTATGAGCAGGCGCTCAAGGCCGAGTGCCTGGATGAGGTGTGGGTGGCTACTGACGACGCGCGCATCGCGCAGGTGGTGCGCGCCTTTGGCGGCCGCGCCGTGATGACGCCAGAGAGCTGCCCCACGGGCACCGACCGCCTGGCCATCGCGGCCAGGGGCAAGGCCAAAAAGGGCGACATCGTGGTCAACATCCAGGGCGATGAGCCGCTGCTGCCGCCAGCGATGATAGACAGCCTGGTGGCCCTGCTCATCAAGGACAAAACTGCGGCCATGGCCACCCTGGCTCATCCCATCACAGACAAGGCTGAGCTCGCCAACCCCAATGCGGTGAAGGTGGTGGTGGCTGAGGGCGGCCGGGCGCTCTATTTCTCCCGCGCCGGCATCCCTTATCCCCGCGCCAAGGGCGCTGGCATGGCCGGCGCCCACAAGCACATTGGCCTCTACGCCTACCGCGCCGAGTTCCTGGCCCGGTTCACCCGCCTCAAGCCCACCCCGCTGGAGCGGGCCGAGTCGCTGGAGCAGCTGCGGGCCCTGGAGCACGGCTTCGCCATCCAGGTGGGCCTGGTGACCAAGAGCACCCAGGCCGTGGACACGCCCGCGGATGCCGCCAAGGTGCGCGCGCTGCTGCGCCGCAAGGCTGGTGCATGATGCGGCTGAAGGGCTTGAGGATCCTGTTCCCAGCCATGCTGGATGAGCCTGCCAGGGCCCCTTGGGGCTCTTGCATCGGGCATGTTGGCCGCAAGCATGGCGCCGGGGCATGAGGGCGAGGCTCTACCTGCACATCGCGACCTTGGGCCGGCACCAGAAGATCGTGGATGAGATCTGCCGGGCCATCCATCAGTCCGGGCTCGCCCGCGAGCTGGAAGCGGTGCATGTGGGCATCCTGGGAGATGGGATGTCTCTTTGAGGCTTGACCCGGCCAAGCTGAGCGTGACGCGGTCGCCCCACCTTCGGGATTTTTAATTCCCGACCTTGCGGGCGCTGAAGGCGGATTGCGATGCCGCCACAGAGGATCTCAACATCCTCTATCTGCACTCCAAGGGCGCCTCCAAGGACACCCGCGCCGCGGAGGATTGGCGGAGGCTCATGCTCCATTTCACGGTGGAGCGCTACCCGGAGGCGTTGAAGCAGCTGGAGAGCCATGCCGCTTGTGGCGTGAACATACGCAAAGAGCCCGCCCTGCATTTCTCTGGCAACTTCTGGTGGGCCAGGTCCAGCTACATCAAGCAGCTGAAGACGATCGAGAGCCTGGACCAGGCAGACCGCTACCAGGCAGAGTTCTGGATAGGGGACGAAGGGCGAGGGGACCTGGCCTCTTTGCATGATTCGGGCAAGGATCATTGGGAGCAGAGGTATCCGCGCAGCGCATATTGTGGCGCAGGTCCGGCGCGCTTTGAGCCCGGCCTGCCCAAGCCAGTGGCCTTTCCCGGCCCTGGCAATGCGGCTGTCCGGCTTGCCCGGCGCCTGAGGGTCTCGGCCCTGAGCCTGAAGATGGCGCTGCGCAGGCATTGAATGCCCACCACCCTCGGAGTGCCCATGCCTCAGGAGCCCGGCCGGCGGCGCTACCTCACCCTGGATGGCATGCGGGGCCTGGCCGCCCTGCTCATCATGGCCTTCCACCTGCACGGCATGTTCGGCGCGCTGCCCATCCAGGCCTACCTGGCCGTGGACCTCTTCTTTGTGCTGAGCGGCTTT
>CAYXCT010000277.1:0-2625 GCA_964463435.1 uncultured bacterium
TGCTCTCGCTGCCGGTCAAAGAGGGCAGCCGCGACTACCTGCGCTGGATCACAGAGAGCTTGAAAGGGGAAGCCTGATGGCAGTGCGAACGAGGATGAAGAAGATGCTCAAGAGCTCCCTCCGCCGCTTCGGAATGATGCGGGGCCCGGCGCCGGTGCTCAAGCCCGAGCCCATCCAAGTCGCGGGCCGGGGCCGCACGGCCCTGGTGGCCGGGGGTGCCGGCTTCATCGGCAGCCACCTCTGCGAGGCCTTGCTGGCGCGCGGCTTCCGCGTGGTGTGCGTGGACAGCCTGATCTCGGGGCGGCTGAGCAACCTGTCTGGCCCGGCCTTTGCCAAGGCCAAGGCCCAGCGCCGCTTCCGCTTCGTGAAGCATGACATCCAGCAGCCCCTGCGCCTGAGGGCCGACTTTGTCTTCAACCTGGCCTCGCCGGCCTCGCCCCCGCACTACCAGAAGCATTCCCTGCTCACCCTGCGCACCGGCAGCGAGGGCACCTGGAACCTGCTCAACCTGGCCGAGAGGAGCGGCGCCCGCTTCTTCCACGCCTCCACCAGCGAGGTCTATGGCGACCCCCGCGTGCACCCCCAGCGCGAGGACTACTGGGGCCACGTCAATCCCATCGGCCCGCGCGCCTGCTATGACGAGGCCAAGCGCTACGCCGAGGCCCTGATCATGGAGTTCCACCGCAAGCGGGGGCTGGACACGCGCATGATCCGCATCTTCAACACCTACGGGCCGCGGCTGGACCCCGACGACGGCCGGGTGGTGAGCAACTACATCAAGCAGGCCCTGCGCGGCGAGCCGCTCACGGTCTATGGCAGCGGCCGCCAGACCCGCAGCTTCCAGTATGTGAGCGACCTGGTGGAGGCCATCCTGCGGGTCATGTTCACGCCCGGCCTGGAGGCCTGCGTGTTCAATGTGGGCAACCCCGATGAGTTCACCATGCTGGAGGCCGCCCGCCTGGTGCAGCGCCTCACCGGCAGCCGCTCGGAGCTCGTCCACCAGCCCCTGCCCCAGGACGACCCGGTGCGCCGCAAGCCCGACATCAGCCGCATCCAGGCGGCCCTGGGCTGGGCCCCCCGCGTGCCCTTTGAGCAGGGGCTCAAGGAGACCATCGATTGGTTCCGCAAAGAAGAGATGGGGGCCTAGGCGTGGCCAAGGCCGCGCCCAAGCCCTGGGGCCTGAGCCTGGCCCTGCTGGCCTGCCTGGGCCTGCCGGCCCTCTTTGCCGCGCTGCTCTTCGCCCCGGCGCTCTTCCAGGGCCAGGTGCTGTGGGGCAGCGATGAGGTGAGCCTGGGGATGCCGCTGATGAGCTCGGCCCAGCGCGCTCTGGCCGGGGGCAGCCTGCCCTTGTGGTGCCCTGAGCTCTGCTGCGGCCTGCCCAACCTGGCCTCCTACAACCTCAACTTCCTGCATCCCTTCTGGCTGGCCCGCGCCCTGATGGGACTGGCGCCGGCACAGGGCTTTGCCTGGGACGGGGCCCTGGAGCTGTGCCTGGCCGCCTGGGGCAGCTGGCTCTTTCTGCGCTGGCTCTCCGTTTCGCGCCGGGGAGCCCTGGTGGGCGGCCTGGCCTTCGCCCTCTCGGGCACCCAGCTGAGCCCGCTCTTCGCCGGGCACACCAACAATGTGGAGGCCATCGCCCTCATCCCCTGGGGCTTCTGGGGCCTGGGCCGGGCCCTCAGCCGGAGCTGGGATGACGCCGAGGGCGGCAGGGCCTGGGGCTGGGCCCTGGTGGGCGCGGTGCTGGCCCTTCAGGTCTTCTCCCAGGGCCTGCAAGTGGCGGCTTACCTGGCGCCGGCCCTGGCCGGCCTGGCCCTCTGGCGCGGGTGGCGCTGCCCGGCGCCAGGGCAGAGCCGCCCCCGCTCGCTGGCAATGGCTGGCGCCGGCCTGCTGGCGGCCTTTCTCTTGGCGGGCCTGCTCAGCGCCCCCCAGTGGCTGCCCACGGCGCGCTACCTGCCCTGGTCCTGGCGCCAGGGCATGGACTATGCCACCTTCACATCCTGGAGCTTCAACCCCCAGGATGCCATCACCTTCTTGGTGCCCGGCTTCTTCGGCTGGGCCGACCATTACTGGGGCGCCTGGCCCTTCAACCTGACCAGCGAGTACCTTGGCCTGCTGCCTTGGGCGCTGGCGCTGGCGGCCCTGGCTGCAGCGTGGCACAGCCCCGGCCATCCCGCGCGCGCCCTGGCAGCGCTGGCGCTGGCGGCCCTGCTGGTGGGCCTGGGCAAGAACACGCCCCTGCACCTGCTCTTCTACCACCTGCCGGTGTATTCCGGCTTCCGCAGCTGGGTGCGGGCCCTCTGCCTCTTCAACTTCAGCATCGCCATGGCCGCTGGGCTGGGCTGGGATGCCCTGGCGCGCGCCGCCTCGCCCTGGCCGCGGAGGCTCGCCATGGCCTGGGCCGGCCTGGCCCTGCTGGCTGGCGGGCTCGTCTGGCTGCTGGCGAATCAGGCCGGCGCCCTGGGCGCGGGGCGCGGCGGGGAGGGCCTGGCCCAGGTCATCCGCGATTCTGCCCTGCACGCCCTGCTGGCCGGCCTGCTGCTGCTGGCCCTGCTCTGGCTGCTCAAGCCGCGGGCCCGCTGGGCCGGCTTGCTGCTGCTGGCCGCGGCCCTGGCCTTTCAGGCCTGG
>CAYXCT010000278.1:0-2622 GCA_964463435.1 uncultured bacterium
CCTGGGGGTGCGCCGCCAGGATGCGGCGCTCAGCCTCCAGCTTGCTGCGGGCATAGGCACCCTGCGGGCGCGGCTCGGCATCCTCGCCATAGGGGCCGGCCGCGCCGTCAAAGAGGTATTCGGTGGAATAGAACACAAAGCCGGCCTTGGCCTGCCAGGCGGCCTTGGCCGCGGCCTCCGGGGCCAGGGCGTTGATGGCCATGGCCTTGGCCTCGTCGGCCTCGCAGCCGTCCACCCAGGTCCAGCCCGCGGGGAAGAAGACCGCGCCCGGAGCCTCGCCGGCCACCAGGTCCCGCACCGCGTCATGGTCCAGGATGTCCAGGTCCTTGAGCGGCTGGGGGTATTGCGCGTCCTTGTCGGCCGCGACAAAGCCAGTGCCCAGGGCCTGCCAATGCTGGCGCCCCGCGGCCTTGAGCAGGGCCTGCCCCACTTGGCCCGAGCCCCCTATCACCAGGATCTTCATGCTTCAATCCCCTCCAATGCAAAGAGCCAGCGCTTCCAAGCCAAGCCAGGGCTGTAGCCGCCCAGCCCCCGGCTCGCCACCACCCGGTGGCAGGGCACCACCAGCGGCAGGGGGTTGGCGGCCATGGCCGCGCCCACGGCGCGGGCCGCTCTGGGATGCCCGGCTCTGGCCGCCAGCTGGGCATAGCTGATGGTGCTGCCATAGGGCACCTTTTGCAGCGCCCGCCACACCCGCATCTGGAAGGGCGTGCCCCGCAGGCTCAGAGCCAGGCAAAAGCCCCTGGCCTGGCCGGACAGATAGCGCTGCATCTGCGCGAGCGCGCCGCGCAGGGCCGGGGAGGCCTTGGCCGCGGGCTGGGCCCTTCGCCGGCCGGCCAGCAGCTCCACGGCCACCAGCCGCCCGTTCTCCATCACCAGGCGCGCGCCGCGCCGGCCTTGCCAGGCCTCTCCACACTCCCTCAAGGGCGCCGGCGCCATGGGCTACCGGGATCCCAGGCTGCCGCCGGGATGCCAGCGCTGGAAGGCCGCCTTGTCCAAGCGCTGGGATTCCTGCAGCTCCACGGCCAGGGCCTGCAGCACCAAGATCTGCGCCATCACGCTGGCGCGCGGCGCCAGCCCCAGCCCATCGCCCTCGCGCCGGACGCCGCTGTCGAGCACCAGCTGGCTCTGCCGGCCCAGCCAGCTGGCCGGCCGGCCGGTGACGCCGATGACCTTGGCGCCCTGCGCCTTGAGCAGGGCCACGGCGGCCTTGAGCTCAGCGGTCTCGCCAGAGTTGCTGATGGCGATGACCACATCGCCCCTGCGCACCTGGCCGGCCGAGCCGTGCAGGGCCTCGGTGCCATGCAAAAAGAAGGCCGGGGTGCCGGTGCTGGAGAGGCTGGCCGCCAAAAAGCGGGCCACGTACTCGCTCTTGCCGATGCCGGTCAGGTGCAGGCTGCGCCCGGCGCGGCGCGCGGCCAGGATGAGGTCGCGGGCCGCCAGCACCGCGGCGGGCTTGGCCGCCAGGCCCATGGCAGCCAGCTCAGCCACGCAAGCCTCGGCGAAGCGCCCGCCGGCCCAGTTGCTTGAGGCGGCCGCCGGGGGCGCGGGCTTGAAGGCCGGCGCCTTGAAGGCCCTTCCCCGGTAGAGCTTGAGCACCCGCTGGCGGGAGCCCTCCGGGTCGGCGCAGGCGCCGAACTTTTCCACGCAAGCCGCGCCGCAGGCATTGGCCAAGAAGCCCAGGTCCTTGAGCCCCAAGCCCAGGGCCGTGCCGGCGATCAGCCCGCCCATGAAGGCATCCCCGGCGCCCGTGCTGTCCTTGGCCTTGATGCCCCTGCAGGCTGGGATGGCCAGGGCCTGCCTGCCGTCCGCCAGGCCGCAGCCCCGCGCGCCAGCGGTGATGGCCACCCAGGCGCCCTTGGGCTTGCCCAGGGCCTTGTGCAGGGCCTGGGCCAGGTCGGCCAGGTCATCGGTGAGCCTTTCGTTGCCGCAGAGCTCGCGGGCGGCCTCCATGCCGGTCTTGACCCAGGTGGCGGCGGCGAGCACCGCCTTGAGCTCAGCCCGGGTGCCCAGGGCCTGGGTGCCGCAGGCCTGGCTGGGCGCTATGTCCAGGTCCAAGAAGCTCCGCGCGCCCTGGCGCTTGGCTGCCTGCAGCAGGGCCAGCACCGGCTTGAGCTTGAGCTGGCTCACCTCGGTGCTCAAGAAGCGGGCGCTCCCGGCCAGGCGGCCCAAGGAGCGGGCCATGGCCAGGTCCAGGTCCACGGTGGCGCCCAGCTCCTGGTAGATGGCGCGCTCCCCGCGGCGGTCCACATAGATGTGGCTGACGCTGGTCTTGCGGCTGGCCTTGAGCAGGCTGTCATGGCTGATGCCGAAGCGGTCCATGCCCTGGCGCAAGAAGCGCCCCTCGGCATCGTCCGCTCCCGGGCCCATGATGGCGGCTTTGAGGCCCAGCGCCGCGGCCCAGGTGAGATGGTTGAGGGCCACGCCGCCGATCAGGCTGCGGCTCTCCCACACAAAGCCCTTGCTCTCAGGCCCCAGCAGCGCATCGGTGCTGTGGATATGGTCCACCACCGTGCTGCCGCAGGCCAGGATGTCCAGCTCCTTGTTCATGCGCAGCCTTCCTTGTTAGAGGTCCAGCCCTGGGGGGCGAATGAAGCCAGCTCCTGCTTGATCTCGCGGTAG
>CAYXCT010000279.1:0-2614 GCA_964463435.1 uncultured bacterium
GCTGCCCATCCAGGCCTACCTGGCCGTGGACCTCTTCTTTGTGCTGAGCGGCTTTGTGCTGGCCGAGGCTTACGATGCGCGCCTTCAAGAAGGCCTGCCCTGGCAGGCCTTCTTGCGCATAAGGGTGGTGCGCTTCTACCCCCTCTACATCCTGGGCACCTTGCTGGGCGCGGCCCTGGCCTTCTTGAGCCCCAACCTGAAGCTCGGGGACCCCTGGTGGGCCCTGCCTTTCTCGCTCCTGATGCTGCCCTCGGCCTGCACGGGCCTGCTCTTCCCCTTTGTGGTGCCGGCCTGGTCGCTCTCTCTTGAGCTTGCCATCAACGCGGCCTGGGCAAGGCTCAGGCCCTGGCTGGGCAGCAAGGCCCTGGCCTGGGCCGTGGCCCTGGCTGGCCTGAGCCTGGCAGCGGCAGGGCTCATGCAGGCGGGCGTGGACTTGAGCGGCCGCTGGTCCAGCAAGGGCGGGCTGGATGCCGGCTACCACTGGAGCCTGGGCCAGGCCTGGATCGCGGCCTCGCGGGTGGTGTTCTCCTTTGGCCTGGGCCTGCTGCTGCACCGCCTGCCGCGCGCTTGGGTTCCCCGCGTGCCGCCGCAGGCGCTGCTGGGCGCGTTGGCCCTGCTCTTCTGCGCCCCCATCCCCTATGGCTCGGCCTGGCGGCCCTGCTTCGACCTGGGCTTTGTGCTGCTGGCTTCGCCGGCCCTGGTGCTCTTGGGCTCGGTCAGCGAGCCGGCGAGCCCCTGGGCCCAGCGGCTCTTCTCCCGCTTGGGCGTCATCAGCTATCCTTTATATGTGCTGCACACCGTGGCGGGCGGGCTGCTGGCCTGGGCCCTGCACTGCTTCTGGGGCCTGGATGCCAAGGCCTGGGCGCCTTGGCCGGGCTTGGGGCTGGCCTTGGCGCTGGTCGGCATCTGCTTGTGGCTGGATGGGCATTACGACCGGCCACTGAGGAGGCGCTGGAGCGCGCATTGGGGCATTGGCTAGCCAGGGCGATTTGAAAATCCCAAGCCTAGGGCGCTGCGTAAAGATTGCGGAACCCATTCGCGGAAAGCCGTTCGATCCAGCGGCACGGAGGACGCTCCATGGATGAGAAGACCTACTTCGCCATCAAAAAGCTGCATTCCCTCTCGGGCTTGGTGCCGGTGGGCGGCTTCGTGGCCATGCACATGTTCGAGAACGCGCGCAGCCTGCAGGGCGCGGCGGCTTATAATGAGCTGACCGCCATGATGCGCTCGCTGCCCCTGCTCTACCTCTTGGAAGTGGGCCTCTTGGGCGGCCTGGCCTTTCACGCGGTCATCGGCGTCTACCTGGCGGTGAAGGGAAGGCCCAACAGCATCCAGTACCCGGCGCGGGCCAACTGGATGTACCTGCTGCAGCGCGTCAGCGGCGTGCTGCTGCTGGCCTTCATCTCAGCCCACCTCTACCTCACCCGCTTCGCTGGCATCCCCTCGGACCAGATGTTCCAGACCCTGGCCCGCCACTTCCAGAATCCCTGGCTGTTCAGCTTCTACTGCCTGGGCGTGCTGAGCGCCGCCTTCCACCTGGGCAATGGCGTGTGGGGCTTCAGCATCAGCTGGGGCATTGTCACGGGCCAGAAGAGCCAGGACTGGCTCTGGCGGCTGAGCATGGGCATCTCGCTGGGCCTGGCCCTCTTCGGCATCAACGCCCTGCTGGGCTTCAATGGCAAGGGCCTCAACTTCCTGCAGCCGGACCATCCCGCGGTCATCATCCAGGGCCAGGCCGCCCGCTAGAGGAGAACGGCTCCATGGCAAAGCTCATCGTGGTGGGAGGGGGGCTGGCGGGCCTGATGGCCACCCTCAAGCTGGCCGAGGCCGGCGACCAAGTGCGGCTCTTCAGCGTGGTGCCGGTGAAGCGCAGCCACTCGGTCTGCGCCCAGGGAGGCATCAACGGCGCGGTCAACATCAAGGGCGAGAATGACAGCCCTGAGATCCACTTCAAGGACACGGTCAAGGGCGGCGACTTCTTGGCCGAGCAGGCCCCGGCGCGGGCCATGTGCTATGCCGCGCCCGGCATCATCTACCTGCTGGACCGCATGGGCGTGATGTTCAACCGCACGCCCGAGGGCAACCTCGACTTCCGCCGCTTCGGCGGCACCCTGCACCACCGCACCGCCTTCGCCGGCGCCACCACCGGCCAGCAGCTGCTCTACGCGCTGGACGAGCAGGTGCGGCGCTACGAGAGCGAGGGCAAGGTCAGCAAGCTGGAGGGCTGGGAGGTGCTCTCGGTGGTGCGCGGCAGCCAGGGCGCGGCCGAGGGCGTGGCCGCCCTGGACCTCAAGAGCATGAAGGTGGAGGCCTTCGCCGCGGATGCCGTCATCCTGGCCACCGGCGGCCTGGGCATGGTCTACCGCCTGAGCACCAACTCGGTCATCAACACCGGCAGCCTGGCCAGCTCGGTCTACCAGCAGGGCGCCCTGCTCGGCAACCCCGAGATGATCCAGGTGCACCCCACCGCCATCCCCGGCTCGGACAAGCTGCGCCTGATGAGCGAATCGGCCCGCGGCGAGGGCGGCCGGGTGTGGGTGCCCAGAGCCAAGGGCGACCCCCGGCCGCTCAAGGAAATCCCCGAGGCCGAGCGCTGGTACTTCCTTGAGGAGAA
>CAYXCT010000280.1:0-2612 GCA_964463435.1 uncultured bacterium
GGGAAAGGAGGGCCTGGAGGGCGCCCTGCGCGGCTACAAGGAGCTGAACCTGCGGGCCCTGCAGATGCTGGAGCCGGGCGGCATGCTGGCCACCTGCAGCTGCACCCAGGCCGTGGATGAGGAGCGCTTCTTGCGCCAGGTGTCGGCCGCGGCCCGCGATGCGCGGGTGGAGATCGCAGAGACGCATCTGCTGCGCCAGCCGCCCGACCATCCCTGGATCGCCAGCATGCCCGAGACGCGCTACCTGAAGGCGGCCTTCTTCCGCCGCAGCTGAGGCGCACAAGGGGGTGGCGCGGCCCCCAGGGCCTTGTTAAAATGCCTTCATGAGCCACTTTGCCCGCACCCTTCTCTTGCTGGCCTTTTTGACGCCCTTGGCCGCCCTGGCTGATGAGGGCGATTTTCGCGTGGCCCAAGACCCGGCCCCGGCGCCAGCCCCTGCAGCGCCTGCCGCGCCCGCGGGGCCGCAAGCCCCGGCGGGCCAGCAGGACCCCACGGCCAAGCCCAGCAGCCGGGCTGAGGCGCTCAAGCATCCTTCCCGCCCGCGCAGCCGCAAGAAGCCCGCGCCGCAGCCCAAGCCCAAGAAAAAGCACAAGAAGGCCCGCCCCCGCAAGCCCCAGCCCTGAAGCGAGGCTTTAGCATGCCCAGCATCCGCGTCAGCTTTTCTGAGCCTAGAAGCTCAGGCTACCAGGTCCTCATCCAGCCCGGGCTCACGGCCCAGGCCGGCAAGCTGCTGGCCCAGCGCTTCGCCGGCTGTTCGCCCTTTGTGATGGCCTCGCGGAGGGTTTGGGGGCTGCACGGCGCCAAGCTCAGCGCCTCCTTGGCCCGCGCGGGCTTCAAGGACCGCGGCTTGCATCTGCTGAAGGACGGCGAGCAGCACAAGAGCTTTGAGGAGTACCATCGCGGCTTGGCGGCTTTGGCCGCTTTTGGCCAGGGCCGCAAGCGCCGGCCCCTGGTGCTGCTCTTTGGCGGCGGCGTGGCGGGCGACCTGGGTGGCTTCGTGGCCGCCACCTACAAGCGCGGGGTGCCCTTTGTGCAGATGCCCACCACCCTGCTGAGCATGGTGGACAGCTCGGTGGGCGGCAAGCTGGGCATCGACTTCGCCACCCGGCGCGGGGTCATCAAGAACCTGGTGGGGAGCTTCGCTCAGCCCGAGCTGGTGCTGGCCGACACCGAGCTCTTGGCCACCCTGCCCCTGCGCGAGGTCAAGAGCGGCCTGGGCGAGGCCGTCAAGACCGCCCTGCTCTTCGATGCCCGGCTCTTCAGCCTGCTGGAGCGGCGCAGCCAGGGCTTGCTCAAGGCTGAGCCTGGCCTGCTGGCGCGGGTGGTGGCGGCCTGCGCGCGCGCCAAGGCCCGCGTGGTGGGCCGCGATGAGTTCGACCGCCGCGGCGAGCGCGCCCTGCTCAACCTGGGCCACACCTTTGGCCATGCGCTGGAATCCGCCGCCGGCTTGAGCTGGCGCCACGGCGAGGCCGTGGCCCTGGGCCTGGCCTGCGCCGTGGACCTCTCTCTCGCGCTGGGGCTGGCCCGCGACCCGCGCCTGGCGCGGGTGGAGCCGCTGCTGCGGGCCCTGGGCCTGCCGGTGCGCGCCCAAGGCCTTGCGCCCGCCCGCGTGATGGCTGCCATGAGCGAGGACAAGAAGTTCCAGGGCGGGCTGCGCTTCGTGCTGCCGCTGGCCTTAGGCTCAAGCCGGCTGGTGGAGGTGAAGGACCTCGCCGCCGTGGAGCGCGTGGTGCGCCAGCGCATGGCCGCCCCGGCCAAGGGGGCCTGAGATGCCCGAAGCCCCGGACTTTGAAAGGCTGCGCAGCGTGCCCCTCTTCTCCGAGCTCAGCGAGGATGAGGTGGCCCGCGTCGCGCGCCTGGCCTTTGTCAAGCCCTACCGCCAGGGAGCCACGCTCTTCTTGGAGGGCATGCCCGGCGAGGTGCTCTACGTCATCCTCATGGGCCGGGTGGACATCCTCAAGCGCCAGGGCGCCGGCGAGGGCGCGCTGGCCAGCCTGGGCCCCGGCGATTTCTTGGGCGAGATGTCGCTGATCGACGACGCCCTGCGCTCGGCCAGCGCCAAGGTGGCCGAGGATTCGGAGCTCTTGGTGGTGACCCGCAAATGCTTCCGCGACATGCTGGCCAGCGACCCCCGCATCGCGAGCAAGCTCCTGATGCACTTCCTCAAGGTGATGAGTGGACGCCTTCGCCAGACGGACAAGCGCCTTGAGCGCTGAGGGCCGGCGCCTGGCCGCGCTGGCGCTGCTGGCGTTGCTGGCGCTGATGGCGGCCTGCCCGGCCGCGGCCAGGGCCCAAGATCCCGGCCAGGTGGACAGCGCCTACCTCTATGCCGTCAGCCTGATGGAGGGGCTGCGCGGGCATTGGGAGCAGAGCACGGCCCTGCTCAAGATGGCCGCCGAGGGCGACACCAGCTCGGCTTACCTGCGCGAGGAGCTGGCGCAGCGCTATCAAGACCTGGGCATGCAGCCCAAGGACCAGGAAGAGTCGGCGCTGGCGCAAGGATTGGATCTGCTGCGCCGCGGCAAGCCCGGCCCGGCGCGGGCCGCCATGGAGCCGCTGTCGGCCACGGCCGGCGAGCATCAGGCCGTGCTGCTCTCGGCCCTGGGCATGGC
>CAYXCT010000281.1:0-2591 GCA_964463435.1 uncultured bacterium
GCACCGGCAACTTCAGCGACTTGCCGGCCAAGGCCGCCCATTGGCCCGAGCTGGAGCCGGGCTGGCTGCCGCTGGGCGCGGTGGCCCTACTGGTCTTCATGGGCGCCGTGGGCAAGAGCGCCCAGTTCCCGCTGCATGTCTGGCTGCCGGACGCCATGGAGGGCCCCACCCCGGTCTCGGCGCTCATCCACGCCGCCACCATGGTGGCGGCCGGCGTCTACCTGATCGCCCGCACCCAGTGGCTCTTTGACTTGAGCGCCCTCTCCAGCATCAACGCCCCGGCCGTGGTGGCCTATGTGGGCGGCTTCACCGCGCTCTTCGCCGCGCTGGCTGCCTGCGCCCAGCAGGACATCAAGAAGGTGCTGGCCTATTCCACCTTGAGCCAGCTGGGCTACATGGTGATGGCCCTGGGCTGCGGCGGCGACGGCTCCCAGGCCGGGCCCTTCCACCTCTTCACCCATGCCTGGTTCAAGGCCCTGCTCTTCTTGGGCGCGGGCTCGGTCATCCACGCCCTGCACGGCCAGGACATCCGCGGCATGGGCGGGCTGTGGAAGAAGATGCCGGTCACGGCCGCCACCTTTTTGGTGGGCTGCCTGGCCATCTCCGGCATCCCGCCGCTGGCCGGCTTCTTCAGCAAGGACATGATCATCGACGCGGCCTACGACAGCCACCTGCCGCTGCTCTTCCCCGCGGCCCTGCTGGTGGCCTTCCTCACCGCCTTCTACATGTTCCGCCTCTTCTTCCTCACCTTCATGGGCGAGAGCCGCGACCCCCACAGCCATGCCCATGAGTCGCCGCCCAGCATGCTGCTGCCGCTCATCCTGCTGGCGGTGATGGCCTTCTTCGCCGGCTTTGTCGATTCCCCCTGGGTGCCGGTGCGGGGCCGCCACTACCTGGCTTATGACTATGACCCGCCGCTCAAGCAGCTGTGGGCTGAGAGCCAGGGCCGCGTGGACAAGGGCCTGCCCGCCCCGGTGCGGCAGGATGTGGATGACGCGGCGTTGCTCGCCGCCAACAACGGCGACATGAGCCGCATCATCACCACGCCCCCAGTCCAGGCCCAGGTGGTGGCCGCCCGCCCGCGCCTGATGATCCCCTACACCGAGCACTTCAACGTCCTGGTCTTCGGCTTCACCCTGGGCCTGAGCCTCTTGGGGATCCTCTCGGCCTGGCTGCTCTTCAGCCGCAAGGCCCTGGACCCGGCCAGGCTCGCGGCCGCGCTGGGGCCCCTGCCGGCGGCCGCGGCCCGCGCCTTCTATGTGGATGAGGCCTGGGGCTGGCTGGCGGGCCGCGCCTATCTCTCCGCCTCGGCGGGCATCGCCTGGTTCGACCGGCACGTCGTGGACGGCTTCATGAACCTGCTGGCCACGGCCAGCCAGGCCGGGGGCCAGTCCCTGCGGCGCATCCATTCCGGCCAGCTGCAGGCCTACGCGCTGGCGGCCTTTGCCAGCGCCGCGGCCCTGCTAGCGCTGGCCTACGCCTACCTGAGGTGACCATGGCTTTCCCCCTGCTCAGCGCCATCTGGCTGTCGCCGCTGGCGGCCGCGCTGGCGGTGCTGGCCCAGCGCGACCCCAAGGCCATCCGCCTGACCGCCCTGGCCGGCGCCCTGGCCGCGCTGGGCCTGGTGCTGGCGCTGGCCCTGGGCTGCTTTGATGTGTCGCGCGCCGGCAGCTACCAGCTCTCGGAGCGCATCGACCTGCTGCGCCAGCCCGGCGGCCTCAACCTGAGCTACCGGCTGGGCGTGGATGGCATGAGCCTGGTGCTGCTGCTCTTGACCGGCATCATCATCACCACCGGCGTGCTGGTGAGCTGGAACGTCACCCATCGCGCGCGGGAGTTCTTCTTCTTGCTGCTGCTGCTGGTGTCGGGCGTGCTCGGCGTCTTCATGGCCACCGAGCTCTTCACCTTCTTTGTCTTCTATGAGATAGCCGTGCTGCCCATGTACCTGCTCATCGGCATCTGGGGCACCGGGCCCAAGGAATACTCGGCCATGAAGCTGACCCTGATGCTGATGGGCGGCAGCGCCCTGGTGCTGCTGGGCATGCTGGCGCTTTATTGGCAATCTGGCGGGCAGAGCTTCGGCTTGGATGACCTGGCCAAAGCCAGCTTCCCGGTGGGCTTCCAGCGCCTGTGGTTCCCCCTCATTTTCATCGGCTTCGGCGTGCTGGCGGCCATGTGGCCCCTGCACACCTGGAGCCCGGATGGCCACGCCTCGGCGCCCACGGCCGTGTCCATGCTCCACGCCGGCGTGCTCATGAAGCTGGGCGCCTATGGCTGCCTGCGCGTGGGCATGGCCCTGCTGCCGCAGGGCGCCGTGTTCTGGTCGCCGGCCATCGCCACCTTGGTGCTGGTGGGCGTGCTCTACGGCGCCATCGGCGCGGCGGCCCAGAAGGACCTCAAATACGTGACGGCCTACAGCTCGGTCTCCCACATGGGCCTGGTGCTGCTGGGCCTGGCCACCCTGCAGCCGCTGGGCGTGGATGGCGCGGTGCTGCAGATGTTCGCCCATGGCATCATGACCGGGCTCTTCTTCGGGCTCATCGGCTCGGTCTACGGCCGCACCCATACCCGCGACATCACCCAGATGGGCG
>CAYXCT010000282.1:0-2590 GCA_964463435.1 uncultured bacterium
CATCGCAGCAGCTCTCTGCCACAGATTCCACGGCAGCCCTCAGCACCCCTTCCTCGTCCAGGTCTTGCGTGTCGCGGCCCACCATCTTGGCCACAGCCAGGCGGCCAGCAGGCAGGTCCTGGGCTTCTAGGGCCCGGGCCACGGCCAGGGCGTGGGTAGCCAGGTCGCGCACTGAGAAGCAGGTGTAGAGGATGCCAGCTGAAGCCAGCAGGCCCAGCCAGGGGCTCAGCCTGCCAGCCGCGGCGCAGAGGCCAAAGCAGGCTGCGCCGAGGGCCAGGGGCAGGCCCAAGCCCAGCACCCCGCCAGCCCAAGCCGGGTTGGGGATGAGCTGGCGCAGCCTGGGCTCGAGCCAGGCAATGAGCTGGCCAATGAGCCGGATGGGGTGCCAGGACCAGCTTGGCGGGTCGCCCAGCAAGAGGTCCAAAACGGCTGCCAAGGCCAGGGCCCTCATGCCAAGAGCCTCTTCAAGTCCAAGTGCTGGCGCAGGTGGTCGGCCCAGCGGTCCAACTGGGCTTCTTGGTCCAGGCTAGGGATGTTGCGCCTCTCAAAACGGAGCTTGCTGCCCCGAGCCCGGGCAATGCGGTCAAGCAGGCTGAGGGTGAAAGCAGGGTTGTCCAAGATGCCATGCAAGTAGGTGCCCAGCACCCGGCCAGCAGGGTCCATGGAGCCCAGCACCGCCTTGTCTTTGGAGCGCCTCAGCCAGACCCTATCCGGGCTAAAGACCTTGCTGCTGCCCTGATGGATCTCATAACCCTTGACCTTGAATTTCCTTTTAAAGATAGCCGCCTCTGCAAAGCCTTCACGCAACTCTTTAACCGGGCCAAAGCGCGTGTTGAGCAGCAGCAGGCCCAGGCCCTCGCCACGGCAGGGCTTGCCTTCAATCCCCAGGCTGTCATCCAAGACTGTGCCCAGCATCTGGTAGCCGCCGCAGATGCCAAGGATATAGCATCCTTTAGAGGCCATTTCTCTAAGGCGCTCAGCCTCGCCACTCATCTGCAGGTCCCACAAATCAGCCAGGCTGGCCTTGCTGCCTGGCAAGATGATGAGATCTGGCTCTTTGAAAGGGCTCTTGGAGCCGGGTTTTCTCAGCACCAATGCCACGTCTTGCAGGCCTTGCAGGGCCTTGATGTCGTTAAAGTTAGATATGCGCCTGTTTAGAATTACCTCTATTTTCAAAGCCTTTTTATTAGCCGTTAAAGTCTTTTTATAAGCTAGGCTTTGGCTGTCTTCTTCGTCTAAAACCAGGTCTTCCAGGTAGGGCAAGACCCCTAGGCAAGGGATGCGCCGGGCCTTAAGCCAGGCAATGCCAGGGTCCAAAAGCCGGCTGTCGCCACGGAACTTGTTGAACACCACGCCCCTGAACCTGCGGCGCAGCCAGGCCGGCACCAGGGCCAGGGTGCCCACCACTGCGGCAAAGGAGCCGCCCCGCTCTATGTCCACCACCAGCACCCAGGGCGCCTGGCTGAAGCGGGCAGCCTCCAGGTTGGCCAGGTCGCGGTCCGCCAAGTTGACCTCAGCCGGCGAGCCAGCCCCCTCCATGACAATGGCCTGGTGGGCCTGAGCCAAGCGGCCATAAGCCTGCTTGGCCACCTGGGCTGCCTGCGGCCAAAAGCGGTAGTACTGCCGGGCGCTCAAGGTGGCGGCCACCTGGCCCAGCAGGATGACTTGGCTAGCCTGGTTGGAGACCGGCTTGAGCAGCACCGGGTTCATGTCCCGGCTGGCTAGCAGGCGGGCTGCCTGGGCCTGCAGGGCCTGGGCCCGGCCTATCTCCCCGCCGTCCGGGGTCACGGCGCTGTTGAGAGCCATGTTCTGGGCCTTGTAAGGCGCCACGTCCACGCCCTGGTCGCTAAGGATGCGGCACAGCCCGGCCACCAGCAAAGACTTGCCCACATGCGAGCCTGTGCCGAGGATGAGCAGGGGCTTGGCGCTCATTCCAGCACCTGCTCGGCCAAAGCCAAGGCCAGGGCCTGGTTGTCCTGGCCCGTGCCAGGGTTCAGGCGCAAAAAGCCGGCGCCCCAGGCGCCAAAGCTCTCGCAAGGCCGCACCAAGATGCCCTGGTCTGAGAGGCGCTGGGCCAAGTCCTGGGCTGGCAGGCCCTTGGGCAGGCTCAAGAGGAAATAGCCGGTCTGGGAGGCCACAGCTTTAAAGCCCATGTCCTGCAGGGGTGCCAGATGAGCCAAGAGGCTGGCCTTGGCCTGGGCCCGGGCCTTGTGCCTGGGCTTGAGGCTCTGCAAGGCCAGCCAGGGGCCCAGGGCCTGGGCCAGGCTGTCCACGTCCCAGGGGTCTTGGTGCTGAGCCAGGCGCAGGATGAGCGCAGGGTGCCCAGTGGCCAGCCCCAAGCGCAGGCCTGGCAGGCCCAGGCCCTTGGTGAGGGATCGCAGCACCAAAAGCCCTGGCCTGGCGCTGGCCTGGAGCAAGAGGCTGGGCAAGGCCTTCAGGGCCTGGGCTTCCAGGCTCTCGTCCAGCACCAGCACGGAATCTTTGGCCGCGCAGGCCTGCCACAAGGCTTTGAGATCAGACAGGCTCAGCACCAAGCCGGCCGGGCTGGAAGGATTGGCCAGCCACAGGCTGCCCTGGCGCGGGATGGCCT
>CAYXCT010000283.1:0-2579 GCA_964463435.1 uncultured bacterium
GTCTTCCTGCTCTACAGCGGCCTGCACGCCATCTGGGCCCACCGCCTGGCGCACGGGTGCCATGCCCGCGGCTGGACCTTCATCGCCCGCTCCATCTCCCAGGCCGCCCGCTTCGCCACCGGGGTCGAGATCCACCCCGCGGCGCGCATCGGCCGCCGCTTCTTCATCGACCATGGCATGGGGGTCATCATCGGCGAGACCGCCGAGGTGGGGGATGACTGCCTGCTCTACCAGGGCGTCACCCTGGGCGGCACGGGCAAGGAGACCGGCAAGCGCCACCCCACGCTGGGCAACCGGGTGGTGGTGGGCTCGGGCGCCAAGATCCTGGGCAACATCCGCATCGGCGATGACGTGCGGGTGGGCGCCAACGCCGTGGTGCTGCGCGATGTGCCCGAGCACTGCACGGTGGTGGGCATCCCCGGCCGCGTGGTGCGCTACCACGGCAGCAGCGATGACCTGCTGGCCCAGCAGAACATGCCCGACCCGGTGATGGAAGCCATCGCCGTGCTGGGCGCCCGCGTGGCCCATCTGGAGCGCCAGCTCAAGATGCAGACCGCCAGCCTGCCGGCCTGCGAGGACCCCAGCCTGGGCGGCGAGGCCCTGCCGGCGCCGGGCGGGCCGCCGGAGCCCAAGGCGTGAGCCCCCAGCCTCTTGAGCCTGCGCAGGGCGCTCCCCGCGCTTGGGCCGCGGCCTTGGCCGCGGCCCTTCTGTTGCTGGCCCTCTTCGCCTGGCGCCCGCTCTCTGACTGGGACCTGGGGGACCACCTAGCCTGCGGCCAGCGCATCCTGGCCCAGGGGCCGCGCTGGCAGGGCTACCCGCTGGTCTTCACCTACGCCAGCCACCCCTTCACCAACCTGTCCTGGCTGTGGCAGGCCGGGGTCTATGCCCTGGCCCGGTCCTGGGGCTTTGGCGCGCTGACCGCCCTCAACCTGGGGCTCAGCCTGGCGCTGGGCCTGGCCCTGGCCCTGCGCCTGCGGGCCGCCGGCCTCAAGGGCGCGCTGCCCGCCGCGCTGCTGGCCCTGGCCGCGGTGGCCGCCGAGTCGCGGATGCAGCTGCGGCCAGAGCAGGCCTCATGGCTCTTGCTGGCCCTTCAGCTGCTCTGCCTTGAGCAGGCCCGCGCCGGGCGCAGGGGCTGGCTGTGGGCGGTGCCAGCCCTGCATCTGCTGTGGGCCAACACCCACGGCAATCTGGCGCTGCTGGGCCTGCTCAGCCAGGCGGCCTTTTTGCTGGGGGCCTGGCTGCGCCAGCGCCGCTTCCCCAAGGCCCTGGGCCTGTGCCTGGGGCTGAGCCTGCTGGCCGGCCTGGCCACCCCCTTTGGCCTGGCCGGGCTCTTGCACCCCCTGCGCCTGGCCAGCCGGCTGCAGCAGGGCGATGCCTTCAAGGCCGTGGTGGGCGAGTTCATGTCGCCCTGGGCCAGCCTGCCCCGGCCCTATCCCTGGGCCTCGGTGTGGGCCTACCGCCTGGCCGCGCCCCTGATGCTGGCCCTGCAGGCCCTGGCCTGGCGCCGCTTGAGGCTGGAGGACCAGCTGCTCTGCGCCGGCTTCTTTTTGGTGTCGCTCTCCGGCGTGCGCAACACCCCGCTCTTCTTCATCGCCGCGCTGCCGGCCGCGGGCCAGGCCGCCCAGGCCCTGGCCGGCCCCTGGCGCCCCCTGCTTGGCTCCCGCGCCGCGGCTTGGGCGCTCGCCGGCCTGCTGCTGCTGGCCGGGGCCAGGGTGGCCAGCGGCGCCTGGTATGCCAGCGAGGGCCGGCAGCAGCGCCTGGCCAGCGGCATCCAGCCGGGCGGGCGCCTGCCGCTCGGCGCGGCCGCCTACATCAAGGCCTGGGCCCCGCAGGCCCGCTTCTTCAACAGCGCCGAGTATGGGGGCTGGCTCTGCTGGGCCACCGGGCATGCCGTGTTCCAGGACGGCCAGACCGAGGTGATGGAGCAGGAGACCTACCAGAGCCTCATCGAGCCGAGCCTGGCCCCGGGCGGGCTGGGCCGGCTGCTGGATGCCCAGGGCCTGGACCTGCTGGTCTACCACAGGCCCAACTATGAGACCTACACCCGCCAGCTGCTGGCCCTGCCCGGCTGGCGCCTGGCCTATTATGACGACTGGGCCGCGGTGTGGATGCGCGATGGCGCCTTTAGCCAGGCGCCGCGGGTGGACTGGGCGGCTGAGGCGCTGGCTGCGCCGGCCCTGCCCCCAGACAGGGACGCGCGGCTGGCCTTGGGCCCGCCCCCCAGCCTGGGCCGCTTCCTCTCCGGCTTCTGGCAGAGCCCGGCCTCCGTGGCCGGGGAGGCCAACAAGGCGGCCTTTGCCTGGCAGTGCGGGGCCGAGGGCCTGGCCGAGGCCCTGCTGTGGGACGCGCTGGCCAAGGACCCTGGCTCGGCTCAGGCTTGGCACAACCTGGGCATCTTGCTCTCGAGCCAGGGGCGCTATGAGCAGGCCCTGTCGGCTTGGAGGAATTGCCTGGCCTGCGACCCTGATGACGCGGCGGCGCGCGAAGCCTGCCGCCAGCTGGGAGGAGCCTGATGGACATCAAGAGCGCGCGCCAGCGGGCCAAGGCCCTGCGGGCCGAGATCCTGGCGCATGACCAGC
>CAYXCT010000284.1:0-2557 GCA_964463435.1 uncultured bacterium
TCGCCCCCGGGCAGGCTGCGCGTCAAAAAGGCGGCAAAGACCTCCAGCAGCTCTTGCAGGCCCCTGAGCGCCGCGCTGCCCAGCACCGGGGTGTCCGCCAGGGCGCGCACCCATTCCGAGAATTCAGGGTCCTGCGGCTTGGGCATGCGGCCCGAGATGGCCTTCCACTGCCGCAGGACCGAGGCTTGGCTGGGCACGGCGCGCAAGAAGGGGCCGCAGACCAGCACCCCGTGGCAGCGCCCGGCCCGCATCACGGGAACGAACAGCCCGTAGTTTCCCTGCTGGGGCGGGCAGAGCGCGCGGCCGCTGCGGCTAGCCTTGTCCAAGGCGCGCTCGTTGTAGCGGATGCGGTCCTCCCACTGGTGGAAATCTTCGAAGTCCAGCGGGGTCTTCTTGGAGCGCAGGTTCACCAGGGCGTGCCAGGTCTTCCAATCCCCGGCTTCGACCAGGAAGCAGGGCAAATCCAGGTAATAGACCAGGATGTTCTGCAGCAGGCTGTAAGGATTGGCCTCTTCCGGCAGGCCTTGGAAGCTGGCGCGGAGCTGGCGCAGGTCTGGGCTCATGCTGGGACTCCAGGTTGCGGCGGGAACGGCCGACCAGGATATGATACCGCACAAATGCCTGCAGCGCAAAAGCAGCTTGGCAGGGGAACACGCAGATTGCCCAGGCGGCCTGGCGCGGGTATGATAGGGCCGAGGCAGCATGGACGATCCCAGATCCAGCACGGAGGCAGGAGATGCTCAGAAGGCTCTTGATCCCAGCGTTGATGCTCGCAGGGCTGCCAGCCCTGATGGCGGCTTCGCCCGCGCTCCGAAGCCCTTTGGGCCGGCATGTGCCCATGCCCGAGCTCACCCGCCATGAGCTGGGCCCGGTGGATGACGGCCGCATCCTGCATGTCAGCTTGGGCTTGGCAGGCCGCGACCCGCAGGCCGCTGAGCAGCGCCTGGCGCAGGCCTATGACCCATCGAGCCCGCTCTACCATCATTGGCTCAAGCCGGCGGAGTATGGGGATCTGTATGGCGCCAGCCCAGCCGACTACCAGGCCGTGCTGGATTGGGCCGCGGCCCACCACCTGCAAGTGCAGCGCACCTATCAGAGCCGCCTGCTGGTCTCCCTCGCGGGCCGGGCCCAGGATGTGGCCCAGGCCTTCCATGTGCGCCTGCTGCGCTATCAGCACCCGGCCGGCGGCGAGTTCTACGCCCCGGACCAGGAGCCCAGCACTGAGCTGGCCGTGCCCCTGACCACCATCAGCGGGCTTTGCGACCTGGGCAACCGCCTGCGCAAGCGCTCTTCCCACCGGCCCAGGGCAGCGGCAAGGCCGGCCGCCGGCACGGGCACTTGGGGCAGCTTTTTGGGCGCGGACCTGCGCAAGGTCTACCTGGGCGGCACCAGCCTGAACGGCACGGGCCAGACCATCGCCCTGGTGGAGTTCGACAACTATTACACGCTCGACATCCAAGACTACGCAATGGCGGACAACATCGGCATGCCCAGCATCACGCGGGTGCCGGTGGATGAGAGCGTGGTGCAAGCGCCTGGCAGCGGCGAGGACGAGGTGGCCCTGGACATAGAGATGGCTATGGGCATCGCGCCCAAGGCCAGCCTGCTGGTCTATGAGGTGGACCAGAATGCCAGCAATTACACGGTGTCGCCCGAGGTGGATGTGCTGGCCCAGATCGCGGATGACGACAAGGCCCAGGCCATCAGCTGCTCCTGGTCCTGGGATCCCGGCAGCGGGGTTGACAGCGCCACGGCCCAGGTCTTTCAGCAGTATGCCCTGCAAGGCCAGAGCTACTTTCAGGCCGCCGGCGACCTGGGCGCCTATGATGCCTACAGCCCTTGGACTGGCGGGGTGGCACCCCAGCCGATTGATGATTCACCGCTCATGACCGTGGTGGGCGGCACCTTCCTCACGACGAGCGGCAGCCCTGCCCCTGGCAGCTATTCCAGCGAGACAACCTGGAACAATCCCCCAACGCCTGGGAGCACGGCCACGCCTAACCCGCCCAATGCAGTGTCCAGCGGCGGCATCGTGACCCTGCTGGCCATCCCCACCTGGCAGGTGCCCTTTGCCAAGGGCCAGGCTTCCACCACCAACCGCAACACGCCCGATGTTTCTCTGGTGGCGGACCAGCTCTATTGGGCCTATGGGGATGGCAATGTCGACATCGCGGGCGGCACCAGCGCCTCGGCCCCGCTCTGGGCCGGCATCGCGGCCCTGGCCAATCAGCAGGCCGCCAGCCAAAACCTGGGCAGCATTGGCTTTGCCAACCCCCTGCTCTACACCTTGGCGCTCAACAGCAGCGCCTATGCCAATGATTTCCATGACATCGCGGACGGCAGCAACAACGACTATTGGGGCAATCACCCCACCTTGTACACCGCGTCCACGGGCTATGACCTGGCCACGGGCTTGGGCAGCCTGAAGGCACCCTTGGTGGCTGGCCTGGCTGGCCTGGCGCCCACCTTCACCAGCACGCCCAGCCCGACCTTTAGCCGCACGCCCACCAAAAGCCCCACGCCGTCGCCCACGGCCAGCCCCAGCCGGACAGCCACG
>CAYXCT010000285.1:0-2545 GCA_964463435.1 uncultured bacterium
CACGTGGATCTTCCGCACCTCGCCCGAGGGCAGGCGCACCTGGGCGTAGTCCCCTTCCTTGGCCATCAGCTGGGCGCCGGTGCCGGCGGAGCGCACAAGCTGCGCGCCCTTGCCCAGATGCAGCTCGATGTTGTGGATGGTGGTGCCCACCGGGATGCCGCGCAGGGCCAAGCAGTTGCCGGTCCTGATGTCAGCCTCGGCGCCGGTGTGCAGCTGGTCGCCGACCTTGAGGCCCGCCGGGGCAACCACATAGGCCTTCTCGCCATCAGCGTAGTTCAGCAGGGCGATGCGGGCGCTGCGGTTGGGGTCGTACTCGATGCTCACGACCACGGCCGGCACGCCAGCCTTGTCGCGCTTGAAGTCGATCAGGCGGAAGGCCTTCTTGTGCCCGCCGCCGCGGTGGCGGCTGGTCACGCGGCCGTTGTTGTTGCGGCCGCCGCTGCGCTGCTTGCTCTCGACCAGGGACTTCTCGGGCTTGGCCTTGGCCAGTCCTTCCTTGGTCATCGACGTCATGTTGCGCCGGGAGGGCGACGTCGGGCGATAGGTCTTGATGGGCATGTCAGCTTCCTGTCAAAGGGTTGGTTCAGGCGTTCTCGAAGAACTCGATGCGCTCGCCAGCCTTCAGCGTCACCACAGCCTTCTTGCGGGGCGCGGTCTTGTATTCGTGCTGGCCGAAGCGCTTGCTCTTGCCGGGCAGGGTGGTGGTGTTGACCGCCAGCACCTTGACCTTGAAGAGGGTCTCCACGGCCTTCTTGATCTCGGGCTTGGCCGCCTCGGGGTGCACTTCAAAGGTGTACTTGTTCTCGCTCTCCTTGAGCCGGTTGCTCTTCTCGGTGATCAAGGGGCGGGTGATGATCTGGTGGGGGTTCATCAGGCCAGGCCCTCCTCGATCTTCTTGACGGCGGCCTGGGTGACGAAGACCTTCTCGGCCCAGAGCAGCTCATAGGGATGCAGGCTGGAGGCGAGAGCCAGCTCCAAGCCCTCGATGTTGCGGCAGGACAGCTTGGCCTTCTCATCCATGGCTTCCACGACCACCAGGACCTTCTGCCCGTAAGCCTTGAAGCTCTTGAGGAACTCAGCCACCGCCTTGGTCTTGATGCCGGCGACCGAGAAGCTGTCCAGCACCACCAGGCTGCCATCAGCGGCCTTGACCGACAGGGCCGAGCGCAAGCTGGCGCGGCGCACCTTCTTGGGCAGCTGATAGTCGTAGCTGCGCGGCTTGGGGCCGAAGGACACGCCGCCGTGCGCCCAGTGCGGGGCGCGGGTCGAGCCCTGGCGGGCGCGGCCGGTGCCCTTCTGGCGCCACGGCTTCTTGCCGCCGCCCGAGACCTCGCCGCGCGTCTTGGTGGAAGCAGTGCCGCGCCGGCGGTTGGCCAGGTGGTTGAGCACCGAGTCGTGCAGCAGGTGCGTGTTGACAGGGGCCGCGAACACCTCATCCTTGAGGCTGAGGCTGCCGGACTCCTTGGACTTCAGATCGTAGACCTTGACCTGGGGCATGGGCTATTTCTCCTTCTTGCTCTTGCGGATGATGACGTAGCCGCGCGGGCCGCCCGGGACCGAGCCGCGCACCAGCACCAGGTTCTTCTCGGTGTCAACATCGACGACCAGCAGCTTCTGGGCGGTGGTGGTGGCGTCGCCCATGTGGCCGGGCAGGCGCAGGCCCTTGAGCACGCGCGAGGGGTCGGACGAGGCGCCGATGCCGCCGGGCGCCCGGTGGAACATGGAGCCGTGGCTGCCGGCGCCGCCGCCGAAGTTGTGGCGCTTGACCACGCCCTGGTAGCCCTTGCCCTTGCTCACGCCCTGCACATCCACCCACTTGAGGCCCTTGATGACCTCGGCGGTCAGGTCCTGGCCCACCGCGAAGGAGGCCGGGTCTGACACGTGGAATTCGCGCAGCAGCTTGCTGGGCTTGAGCTCTTTCTTGGTGAAATGGCCCAGCAGGGGCTTGCTCACTCGGCGGGGCTTCTGCTCTTCAAAGCCCAGCTGGAGGGCATTGTAGCCGTCCTTGGCTTCGGTCTTCACCTGCACGACCTTGCAGGGTCCGGCCTGGAGCACCGTCACCGGGACCCACTTGCCGTCCTTGGTGAAGATCTGGGTCATGCCGATCTTTTTTCCAATGATGCCTTGCAACACGGGAGGCCTCTTGAGTGCTACAGCTTGATCTCGACGTCGACACCAGCGGGCAGGTCGAGCTTTTGCAGGGCATCGACGGTCTTGCTGCTGCTTTCAGTGATGTCAATCAGGCGCTTGTGGGTGCGCACCTCGAACTGCTCGCGCGACTTCTTGTCGACATGGGGCGAGCGGTTGACGGTTACGATGTTCTTGTTCGTGGGCAGCGGGATGGGCCCCGAGATCTTGGCGCCCGTCCGCTTGACGGTCTCCACGATCTCCTTCACCGACTGGTCCAGCAAGCGGTGATCATAGCCCCTGAGGCGGATGCGGATCTTCTGGTTCATGGATGCCCTTTCCTACTCGATGATCTCGGTGACGACGCCGGCGCCCACGGTGTGGCCGCCCTCACGGATGGCGAAGCGCAAGCCCTGCT
>CAYXCT010000286.1:0-2543 GCA_964463435.1 uncultured bacterium
GCCAGCTGGGAGGAGCCTGATGGACATCCAACGCGCGCGCCAGCGGGCCAAGGCCCTGCGGGCCGAGATCCTGGCGCATGACCAGCTCTACTACCAGCAGGCCCTGCCCCTGATCAGCGACCAAGATTATGACCGGCTGATGGCCGAGCTCAAGGCGCTGGAGGCGGAGCATCCCTCGCTGGCTGCTGCAGACTCGCCCACCCAGCGCGTGGGCGAGCGGGCGAGCGAGGGCTTCGCGGCCTTCCGCCACCGCGTGCCCATGCTGAGCCTGGACAACACCTACAGCCTGGAGGACCTGGAGGCCTTTGACCAGCGCGTGCGCAAGACCCTCAAGCGCGAGCGGGTGAGCTATTGCGTGGAGCTGAAGATCGATGGCCTGGCCGTGGCCCTGCATTACCAGCGCGGGGAGCTGGCGCGCGGGGTCACCCGCGGCGATGGCGAGGCCGGGGACGACATCACCGCCAACCTGCGCGCCCTGCGCGGCGTGCCAGCCCGGCTCAAGGGCCGCGCCCCGGCGCTGTTGGAGGTGCGCGGCGAGGTCTACCTGCCCCGGCAGGCTTTGAGCCTGCTCAATGACCGCCGCGCCGCGCAGGGCCAGCCCCTGTTCGCCAACTGCCGCAACGCCGCGGCCGGCTCGCTCAAGCTGCTGGACCCGGCCGAGGTGGCGCGCCGGCCCCTGGCCCTGTTCTGCTACGGCCTGGGCGCCGTGGAGGGCGCGGCTTTCAAGAGCCAGGCCGCCTTCCTCGACCGGCTGGAGGCCTGGGGCCTGCCGGTCAACCCCCAGCGGCAGGCCTGCCAGGGCATCCAGCAGGTCTTTGAGCTGGTGCAGCGCTGGAACCAGCTCAGGCCGGGTCTGGCCTACGACACCGACGGCCTGGTGGTCAAGGTGGACTCCCTGGAGGAGCAGCAGATCCTGGGCGCCACGGGCAAGAGCCCGCGCTGGGCCATCGCCTACAAGTTCTCGGCGGGACAGGCCGAGACCACCCTGCTCGGCATCGAGGCCAGCGTGGGCCGCAGCGGCGTGGTCACGCCCGTGGCCCTGCTGGAGCCGGTGAGCCTGGGTGGCAGCGTCATCAGCCGGGCCTCGCTCTACAATGCCGACCAGCTGCAGGCCCTGGATGCGCGGCTGGGGGACCGGGTGCTGGTGGAGAAGGGCGGCGAGGTCATCCCCAAGGTGGTTTCGGTGCTCAAGGAGAAGCGGCCGGCCGGGAGCAAAGCCTGGCGCTTTCCCGCGCATTGCCCGGCCTGCCAGGAGCCCTTGGTGCGGCTGGAGGGCATGGTGGCTTTTCGCTGCCCCAACCCCGCTTGCCCGGCCCAGGTCTGCGGCAGGCTGGAGCACTTTGCCAGCCGAGATGCCATGGACATCGAGGGCCTGGGCCAGGCTCTGGTGGAGCAGCTGGTGGCCAAGGGCCTGGTGCGGACGCCCTCGGACCTCTACCGGCTTGACGCGGGCGCCTTGGCTGGCCTGGAGCGCATGGGAGAGAAATCTGCCGAGAACCTGCTGGCCGGGCTCAAAGCCAGCAAGCGGCGCGGCCTGGGCCGGCTGCTGCGCGGTTTGGGCATCCCGCAGGTGGGCGAGCGGGCCGCGGACAGCCTGGCCCAGGCCTTTGGCAGCCTGGCCGCGGTGAGGAGGGCCAGCGAGGCGGACCTGCTCAAGGTGCCAGATTTCGGCCCGGCCACGGCCGCGGCGGTGGCGGGATTCTTGGCCCGGCGAGAGGTGGCCCAAGAGCTGGACAAGCTGGAGGCCGCGGGCCTCAACACCCGGCTCTTGGATGAGGAGCGGCCCGCGGGGAGCGGCCTGGAGGGCAAGACCTTTGTCTTCACCGGCGAGCTCAAGGCCTACACCCGCGAGCAGGCCGAGGCTGAGGTGCGCAAGCGCGGTGGCAAGGCCAGCGCCAGCGTGTCGGCCAAGACCAGCTTTGTGGTGGCCGGCCCAGAGGCCGGCTCAAAGCTCAAGAAGGCCCAGAGCCTGGGCGTGCCGGTGCTGGATGAGGCGGCGTTTAAGGCCCTGCTCAAGCCCTGACCCGGTCGGACATTCATTGGTACAAAGCGCGCCTTGCCCTTGGCTTGGCCCGCGCCTAGACTGAACGCAGCTCCCCTTCAGGTCGCGCATGCCCCCTCTCAAAGCCTTGCCCAGAGCCCTGGCCCTGATCGCCCTTGGGCTTATTTGCGCCCCGCTCTGCGCGGATGAGCCCTCGGATGCCGCCAAGGCCCCGTCCGTGGAGGCCCTGCTGGTGCATGGCAAGGTGCAGGCCCTGGGCAGCCCGGACGCCATCCCCGGGGCCACGGTGGAGGACCTCTCCAGCCATCGGCTCACCCTCACGGCCCAGGACGGCAGCTTCAGCCTGCTGGTGGACAGCGCGCCCAACACCCCGGCCCTGCGCGCCTATGCCGATGGCTTCGCCCCGCTGACCCGGCGCTGGCCCAAGGGCTTGCCCAAGCTGCTCAAGCTGGGGCTCAAGCCCAATGTGGTCAATGGCGGCGAGATCACCATCACCGGCCAGCGCGACCACCCTGAGCCCAGCCATCAGGCCATCAAGGCC
>CAYXCT010000287.1:0-2534 GCA_964463435.1 uncultured bacterium
TGTTGTTGACGAAGGTGAAGATGTTCTCGGCGTAGCCGTCGTTGTACTGCATGGCCACCTCCACCATCACCCCGTCCTTCTCCTTCTCGATGGTGATGGGCGTGGCGTGCAGCACGTTCTTGGTCTTGCCCAGGTGCTTGATGAAGGCCGCGATGCCGCCCTCGAAGACGAAGACCTGCTCCTTGGGCTCCTTGCCGCGCTCGTCGCGGAACTTGACCGTGAGGCCCTTGTTGAGGAAGGCGCGCTCGCGCAGGCGGTTGGCCACCGTGTCGGCATTGAAATCGAGGACAGAGAACACCGCCTTGTCGGGCTTGAAGGTGATCTTGGTGCCGGTCTTCTTCGACTCGCCAAAGCTCTTCACCGGGCCCATGGCCGCGCCGCGCTCATAGCGCTGGGTGTGCACCTTGCCCTCGCGGCGCACCTCCACCTCCAGCCATTCGGAGAGCGCGTTGACCACGCTCACGCCCACCCCGTGCAGGCCGCCCGAGACCTTGTAGCTCTCATGGTCGAACTTGCCGCCGGCGTGCAGCACGGTCATCACCACTTCCAGGGCCGACTTCTTCTGCTGCTTGTGGTACTCCACCGGGATGCCGCGGCCGTTGTCGGTGACCGTCACCGAGTTGTCGGCATGCAGCACCACCTCGATGGTGTTGCAGTAGCCGGCCATGGCCTCATCCACGCTGTTGTCCACCACCTCCCAGATCATGTGATGGAGCCCGTACTCATTGGTGGGGCCGATGTACATGCCAGGCCGCTTGCGGACAGCTTCCAGGCCCTCAAGCACCGTGATCTGGCCTGCTCCATAATCCGCGTTCTTCTTTTCTTCGGGTTTAGCCATTTTTCTCTTTAGGAAGGGTTGCTCAAAACAGCTTGTGGGCAGCCTGTTGGCTGAGGGGGATAAAAAATAAAAAAGCCTGATTCCAAAAGGATTCTTGGATATCAGGCCTATCATACCCCCCCAGGGGCCGAAAATCAAAGGTTTTCAGATGGCGGTTCTCCCTATTTGGAGCTCTCCTTGCTGATTTTGGACTCGATGATGTCATTCTCGATGCGCTTGATGTCATCCTTGTTGATGGCCAGCACCTTGAGGCTGCTCTTGTAGGTCTGGATGGTGCGGTCCACCACTTTGCCGGTGTCCGCATCGCTGCGCACCACCTGGCAGAGCGCCCTCATGGGCCGCGAGATCCCCTGCACCGTGATGTCTGCCACCAGAAAGGCATCCATGGCAATGGGCTCATCGCTCACCAGGGTCAAGCCCGCGCCGATGTTCTCCACAATGCCGGCCAAAAGGGTCTTGGGCATAGGGAGGACATGCAGCTTGGCCACAGTGGTATCGCGATACGCCGGCTCTTGGGCCAAGACGCCTGCATAAGCGGCATCTATATTATAATGCTTGATTTGCACAAAAACCTTTGCTTAATTCGGTGCTGAAATTGGATTATAGCAGTAAAACATAATCTATTTTAGTTTCATCTCAGCGACTTGTCCAGCAATGTTTTATCAAACGCGCAAATGAGTGAAATTGATGCATGGCGGAAATCATCCTACATCTATTTTGCCATTCTCTTTTGCTGCTTGCCTTTGAACCCAGGTCAGAGCTGCTTCGCGGTCTTGGATGCGGCCTTCCAGCTGCTCGTCCTCAAGCTGGCCAAGGATCTTGCCGAACCAGGGGCCTGGCTTCAAGCCCAGGCCGATGAGGTCATGGCCCGTGAGCAAGGGCTTGGGTTGAAGCCCCGCTTCCCTGCCCTGAGCCTCAAACTCGCCCAGCTTGGCCTTGCAGAAGCCCAGCATGCTCAGGTCGCCATGACTGGCCAGGCAGTCCGCGCGATGCAGCTCCAAGAGCTCAGCCAAGTCGAGCCGCCGGAGCAGGCGCTTGAGCTTGGCCTCGCGCAGGCGGTCGGCGTGGCCCACCAGCAGGTGGTCGCGCACCAGGGCGCAGATGCCGGCGGAAAGCTCCTGGCTCAGGCGCAGGCGGCGGCAGAGAGCCTCGGCCATGTCCGCGCCCACGGCCTCGTGGCGGTTGAAGCGGATGCGGTCGCCCGGCAGGTGGCTGAAGCAGGCGGGCTTGCCGATGTCATGCAGCAGGGTGGCCCAGGCCAGGGCCGGGCTTGGGCTCTTGAGCGCATCCAGCGCCAGCAGCGTATGCGCCCAAACATCGCCCTCAGGATGGAACTGCGGGGGCTGTTCGCAGCCCTGCAGAGCCATGAGCTCAGGGAGCAGCGCCTCGGCCAAGCCCAGCTGCATGAGCAGGGCCATGCCGCGGCCGCGGCCCGGGCAGAGCAGCAGCCGGGTCAGCTCCGCGGCCACCCGCTCCCAAGCCAAGCCCTGCAGCCGGGGCGCGAAGGCCTTGATCGCACGGGCTGTGCGCGGCTCTATCTCAAAGCCCAGCTCCGCGGCCAAGCGCACGGCGCGCAGCACGCGCAGCCGGTCCTCCTGAAAGCGGCGCTCCGGCTCGCCAATGGCCCTCAGCAGCCGGGCATCCAGGTCCGCTGAGCCGCCCACAAAATCCAGCACCTGCCCGCTCTCCGGGTCTT
>CAYXCT010000288.1:0-2528 GCA_964463435.1 uncultured bacterium
AGGCCCTGGGCGGCTCTGCGCGGCTCGGCGGCCTGATGGCAGCCCTGGTCTTCACAGGCCAGGGCCTGCTGCAGGCCTGGTCCGCCATCCGCCTGCGGCCGCGCTGGAGCGACCCGCGCCGCGCGGCCTGGCTGCATGCCCCGGCCGTGGCCAGCACCTGCCTGGCCGGCCTGTGGCTGCTCTTGAGCGGCGGGCTCAGCCCGGCCTGGCGCCTGGCCGGCCTGCTGGCCTTTGCCACCGGCCACTACTTCCTGCTGGGCATGCTCATCCCGCAATGGCTGGCCTGCGTCTCGCGCTGCGTGCCGGCCAGCCACCGGGGCCGCTACTTCGGCGCCATCTACTTCACCGGCGCGGTGGGCGGGGTGCTGGGCGGCCTGCTGGGCCCGCGCCTGGCCGAGCTGGGCGGCCTTCGCTGGGGCTTTGGCCTGGCCTTCTGCCTGGCCGGCCTGGCCCAGGCCATCAGCGCCTCGCTGGTGGCCCTCTACCGGCCGCTGGCCCCGCGGCCCAAGCCGCACCAGGGCCGGGTGCTGCCAGCCCTGGCCGGCCTGCTCCGCCAGGCCCGGCGCGAGCCGGCCCTGGGGCGCAGCCTGCTGCTCTTGGTGGTGCTGACCCTGGCCGCGGCGGGCTACAGCCTCTTCACCCTGGCGCTCAAGGAGCGCGGGGTGGGCGAGGGCTGGTTCTCCGGCTATGCCGCGCTCTTCAACTTGGGCGGCATGGCGGGCAGCCTTGCCCTGGGCTGGCTCACCGACCACAAGGGAGCGCGCGCCGCCGGTCGGGCGGCCTTTGGGGTGCTGCTGGCCACGATGGCGCTGATGCTGCATCCCCTGCCCGCGGTGGTGGGACTGGCCGTCTTCCTGGGCGCCGGCTTCTTCCAATCCGCCTTCAACGTGCTCAGCAACCTGATGCTGCTGGCCCTGGGCCGGCGCGAGGCCCCGGCGCGGGCCGCGGGCCTGGTCAACACCCTGCTGGCGCCGGTGACGGCCCTGGCCCCCTTCTTGGCCGGCCAGCTGGCCGGGGCCTGGGGCTATGCAGCGGCCTTTGCCGCGGCCATGGCCCTGTGCCTGGCGGGCCTGGGCCTCATCAGCCTCTCGCCCCAGCTCGACAAGGAGCCCGCATGAGACTGGCCTTCATCCCCTACGTGAACACCGCGCCCTTCCATGCGGGCATGGACCCAGCCTGGCTCAAGCGCCAGGAGCTGATGAGCGACGTGCCGCGCAGCCTGGGCGACCTGGGCCGCCGGGGCGCCGTGGACGCCGGGGTCTTCTCGCTGGTGGACCTCTGGGAGCTGCAGGAGGCCGGCCTCTACGAGCCGCTGGACGTGCTGGGCATCAGCGGCTATGGCAGCATCAAGAGCATCTACCTCTTTGGCGTGGAGCACCCCCAGGACCTGGAGGGACTGGCCGTGGCGGTGACCCCGCACACCCGCACCACCGTGCGCCTGCTGGAGGCCTGGCTGCGCCTGCAGGTGCGCATCAGCCGCTTCCACCTGGTGGGCATGGACGAGGGCGTCAAGCCCTGCCTTCTCATCGGCGACCCGGCCATGGCCCGCCTGCTCAAGCATGCCAGCGGCGAGCCGCGGCCCTGGGACCTGTGCGAGGAATGGACGCGCTGGACCGGCAAGGGATTCGTCTTCGCCCGCTGGGCCGTGCGCAAAGGGCTGCCCAGCGCGGACAAGGCCGAGCTGCTCTCCCAGCTTCGGCGCAGCCTGGATCTGAGCCTCAGCAGCGAGGGCTTGAAGGAGATGGCCCGCAGCGAGGCGGCGCGCACCGGCTTCCCGCCGGAATTCATCAGAGCCTACCTCTCCGGCATCCGCTACCGGCTGGGCGATTGCGAGCTCGCAGGCGCGGCGCTCTTCCGCCAGATGCTGGCCATGCTCCCAGGAGCCAACCATTGAGCAGCCTCGCTGACATCTATTCCCAGGCCCGCCAGGGCGGCCGCTTGAGCCTGGAGCAGGGCCTGCGCCTCTGGCGCGAGGCTCCCCTGCTGGACCTGGGCGACCTGGCCCACGCCGCGCGCCTGCGCGCCGTGCCGGCCCAAGAGGTCAGCTTTGTGCTCGACACCAACCTCAACTACACCAATGTCTGCGACGCGGGCTGCACCTTCTGCGCCTTCTGGCGCGGGCCCAAGGCCAGCGGCGCCTACACCCATTCCATCGCTGAGATGATCGCCAAGATCAAGCGCTCGGTGGAGCAGTTCGGCGTCACCACCGTTCTCATCCAGGGCGGGCTGAACCCAGAGCTGCCCTTTGAGTACTACACCGATTTCGTGTCCGCCATCCGGCGCGAGGTGCCCCAGGTGCACCCCCACCTCTATTCCGCGCCTGAGATCCACAAGATGGCCGAGGTCACGGGCAAGGATTACGCCTGGGTGCTCAAAGAGCTCTACAAGGCCGGGCTCGACACCCTGCCCGGCGGCGGGGCCGAGATCCTCACCGACCGGGTGCGCCTGCAGCTATCCAAGACCAAGGTCAACACCGCCGACTGGCTCAAGATCCACGAGACCGCCCACCGCATCGGCTACTTGAGCAC